>NZ_JACHHY010000015.1 GCF_014202905.1 Chitinivorax tropicus
TTCCTGCGGGAAGCCGAAGCGGGCTTGCCGGTTGCAGAGTTGTGCCGCAAATATGCTTTTTCGGAATCCTGTTACTACCTCTGGCGCAGCAAGTTCGGCGGCATGAGTGTTTCCGATGCCAAGCGCCTCAAGGAACTGGAAGCCGAGAATGCCCGCCTCAAGCGCATGCTGGCCAACAGCCTGCTGGAGAATGAAGTCATCAAGGAGGCGCTGCAAAAAAAGTGGTGACCGCACCGGTTCGACGGGAACGGGTGCGGTTTCTGGCTGGGCACGGCCTTAGTCAGCGTCATGCGCTGCGTATCGCCCGCATGAGTACGAGCGCTTTCCGCTACAGCCCGAGACCCGATCACAACGACGTACTGCGTCAACGCATCATTAAACTGGCACAGAAACACCGGCGCTACGGGGCCGGGATGATCTATCTGAAGTTGCGCCAGGCTGGAGAGGTCGTGAATCACAAGCGGGTGGATCGCCTCTATGCCGAAGCGGGCCTGCAAGTGAGAAGGCGCAAGCGGAAGAAGATCCCAGCCGCGGATCGTCATCCTCTGGAGCGGCCCTTGGCTGCCAACCAAGTGTGGTCTATGGATTTCGTGTTCGACCGGACGGCAGAGGGGCGCAGCATCAAGAGCCTGACCATCGTCGACAACGCGACTCATGAAGCCGTGGCCATCGTTCCGGAACGGGCCATGGGCGGACAGCAACTCGTGCGCATCCTCGACCAACTGGCCAAGACACGCGGGCTGCCCAAGGCGATCAGAACCGACAACGGCAAGGAGTTCTGTAGCCGGGCCCTGCTGACATGGGCTCATGCACGAGGTGTTCAACTGTTTCTCATTGAGCCCGGCAAGCCAAATCAGAATGCTTACATCGAGTCCTTCAACGGACGTTTCCGTGATGAGTGCCTGAATGAACACTGGTTCACCAGCATTCGACACGCACAGGTCGTCATTGAAGCCTGGCGACGTGAATACAACGAGGAACGGCCCAAGAGATCCCTGGGCGGTTTGATGCCTGCCGCCTATGCCAAAACACTTATCCAGAAATCGGTTAAATTAGCCTCGGACTCTAAAGCCGACTGCTACTGAAAACGGAGGGACGTCGGGTACATCTGATAATGCCAAAGCCGTTGGCGAAATTTCACACTGGCAGTTGCCCTGATCGGAGTGAAACAGCACCCTATACGATGGTGTGTCTTTGAATACTGGGGCGATATAGTGAAATAGCCGCTATATTGAATAGAAAGATGCTGCGATGTATGGTGAGTGTGTCTGGTTGGGGCTGTGTTTGAATTGGGTGAGTGGGTATGAGGTGGCTACGGCTTTGGATTGTGGCGCTATTGTTTAGCGGTGTCCCTATTGCGGGTGCAGATAAGGCTGTTCGTCTCGCAAGTGGTGAGTGGCCGCCGTTTCAGTCTGCGCAGCTCAAATATGGCGGGCTTGCGACCAGGATCATCACTGAAGCATTTGCGTTGAATGGTATTCAGGTCGAATATGGCTATTTTCCTTGGAAGCGTTCCTATTCCTACGCTGAGGCTGGTGATTGGGATGGTACTTTTGTCTGGTTTGCCTTACCTGAGCGCCGCGCCCAGTTTTATATCAGTGATCCGGTGGTGGATACCAAGTATGTGTTTTTCCATTTGAAAAATACGAAATTTGACTGGTCTACACTTGAGAGCCTGCAGGATACCAAGATCGGGTTATTGGCTGGGGCGTCCATGGGGGATGACTTTCAGCGGGCAGAGCAGGATGGTGTCTTGCAGGTCGAGTATTCCAACAACGAGGAGAGTGGTTTCAGAAAGCTGCTCACAAAGCGTGTCGATGTCATATTGTGTGATGTCGAGGTTGGTTACTACGTCATCCAGAATATGTTCACGCCACAACAGGCTGCCTTGTTCACCCACCACCCACAGCCTTTCAAAGTCGAACCACAGAATCTGCTGCTTTCGAAGAAGGTGGACAGAAACAAGCAGTTGATCGAATTGTTCAATAAAGGGCTTCGGCAGCTGAAGGCCAGTGGCAAATATGAGCGGTTCTTTCTGGAAAGCCGGCGGGAAAAATCGACGCCATAGCGGCGGTATCCATCCGGGGATGCCGCTTGGGTGCCCAGCAAACACCAGTAGGGGGCGGTTGGTCGGATGGTTTTCCTGATTGTGCCATTGGCCGGTGTGGGCCGATCTCGCCTTGCCAAATGTGGATTGGGTACGCTGTCTGTATGAGGCGCATCAACGGTGATCAGATCTCTGCCCATAACCGTAGCAGGTTGTGATAATGCGAGGTCAGGCTGATCAGCTCCTCGGCATCACCCAGTCGGTTTCTTAGGCTGACGATTGCCATATCGAGATCAAACAGCATGCTGCGGTGTTGATCGCTACGCACCATGCTTTGCAGCCAAAAGAATGAGGCCAGGCGGGCTCCTTGGGTCACGGGCTCGACACGGTGCAAGCTGGTTGAGGGATAGAGGATCATGTCGCCGGCAGGCAGCTTGACTGAATGCAGGCCGTAGGTGTCTTCAATCACCAGCTCGCCGCCTTCATATTCATCCGGGTCGGCCAGAAACAGGGTGCAGGATAGATCGGTCCGTACCAGTTCGCCTGTGCTGTTGATGGTGCGGATGGCGTTGTCAACATGGTTGCCGAAATCCATGCCGCCTTCGTAGCGATTGAAAAGTGGGGGGAAGATACGTTTGGGTAGGGCCGCAGAGAAAAACAATCCGTTGTGCTTCAATGCTGTCAGGATGAGGTCACCGACCTCCCGGGCAATAGGGTCTTGATCCGGCAATTGTAGATTGCGTTTTACCTGTGCCGATTGAGAGCCAGCAGTGATGCGGCCATCTTGCCAACAGCCTGATGCAAGCCTCGCCCGGCAGTGTTGAACGGTTTCTGTATCCAGTACATTAGGGATATGAAGCAGCATAGTGGGTCTCGTCAAGTCGTGGTCGGGTTTTGCTGGCGTGGCGACATGGTTGCGCAAACGATGAACCCAAGCCAATGCCTTAGGCGTTGGCTTGGGTCATGATAGCAGTCAAACAATACGTGGAATCAATTGAAGCGATAGCTGCCGGTCAATTGAACGCCACGGCCTGGGCCGGTGACGGTGTGGCCGGCATACAAGCCCTCGTAGTATTTCTTGTCGAGCAGGTTGGTTGCATTGAGCTGGATCGAGTAGTCGCGCTTGTCGTATGCCACCATGGCATCCCAGCGGACATAGGCGGGCAGCTCCGTGGTATTGGTGACGCCAGTATAGCGTTTGCCTTTGGCGTCGAAGCCACCCCCTACCTTCCAGCCCATGCCCAGTGCATACGTTGTCCAGCCGCCGATGGTGTAGCGTGGCGTGTTGGCAGCTTCCTTGCCCTGGCTGTTGCTGTCGATATGGCTGTCGATCTTTGACTTCATCAAGGTGACATTGCCAAAAGCCTCCAGCTTTTCCGTCAGCCGGCCTGCTATGCCAAAGTCGATGCCATCGGTGTGGCGCTTGCCGCTCAGCAGATAGACATCCTGCTTCAGCGGGTCGGTGTTGCGCTCATGTGTCTTGGTGATCCGGAAGGCTGCGGCTCGTAAGCTCAGGTCGCCATCCAGCAGATCCAATTTGGTGCCGATTTCCAGATTACGGTTTTTCTCAGGCGGCGTGTTGGTGCCACGGGGGTCGAGTGCATAAGCCTCGCCCGAGGGGTTGAACGATGTGCCGAGCGTGGCGTAATAGCTCTGCTGGCCATCGGGCTGATAGATGACCCCAGTGCGGTAGCTGGCGATACGATCAGTGCGGGCGGTATCGGTGCTGCTCCAGCTGTTGGTCTTCGCATTGAAGTTGCGTGTGGTGTAATCCCCCTTGAAGCGATCCCAGCGCAAACCTGCCAGCACCTTCCATTGGTATGTCAAGGCCACCATGTCTTGCGCGTAGATGCCCACGACATTCGAGTCGAAATTGACATCGCTGCCGGGCAGGCGTACTGGTGTCTGCATGGCCGGATGCGGGTCTGGGTTGCCAAGTGTGGTGGTGGGGGCGCCATCTTTGTGGCTCCAGCGGTAGGTCTTGGATTTCTCACCGGTGTAGTCCAGGCCAGCCAGGATCTGGTGCTTGATATCACCTGTGCGGAATTCGCCCATCAGATCAAACTGATTGGAGAAGATCTTCTCTGTTCCTTCGCGACCAGGCCGGTTACGGATGATGGTGGTCTTGTCGGCCAACACGCCGCCGGTGCTGGTGATATCAAGGCGAGGCGCGGTCGGCCAGACATCCCGGTGATATTTGCCATAGCGCAAGGTATTGCGGAGCGTGACATTGGACGACAGCTTGTGTTGGACGATGGCCGTGCCAATGTCTGCCTTATTCTTTTCGTAGTCCCAGTCCGGCAGCCCATAGAATCGATTTTGTGGCACATCGATCGGCTTGCCCTGGAAGTAAGGCACCCCATAGTCTGGAATATTGTCTTCTGTGAGGTGATAGTAGGAGAGCGTCAACTCCGTTGGCTCACCAATGCCCAGGCGTAGCGAGGGGGCCACGCCCCATCGGTTCTGCTCGGTTCCATCGCGATCACCATCTGCTTTTTGGATCATGGCATTCAAACGCATCGCGGCGGTTTCTCCCACCATCAGGTTGGAATCAACAGTTGCCCGTTGGTAGCGATTGCTGCCAATGGTGCCAGACACCTCGGTGCGCTTCCCGGCAAATGGCTGTTTGCTGACCTGATTCACCAGCCCGCCTGTCGAGCCACGACCAAACAGCATGGAGGAGGGGCCGAACAGGGCATCGACACGGTCAGTATTGAACAGATCTCGGTTGTACTGACCAATATCCCGCACGCCATCCAGATAGATATCTGTGCCAGCGGCAAAGCCACGGATAGTGATATTGTCACCGGTGCGGCCCCCTTCCCCGGCGTTGAAGGTCAAGCCCGGCACATTGCGCATGGCGTCTTTCAACGTGGCATCGCCTTGGTCTGCAATCAAGCGCTGGGTGATGGTGGTTTCACTTTGTGGAATGTCGCGCTTGGCCGTCGGCATTTTGCCAACAGACGTCGTAGCCTTGTTGTAGGATTTGTCCGACGGCATGGCGCTGTCAACGCGGGTTGCATCCACATTTACCGCAGGGAGCACGGTGTCCTTGACCGTTTCCGCCAGAACCGGGGTTGTCGCGACCAGGCCGGCCAAGGTCAGGCTCGCAGGCAGCTTGGCCATATGGCGGACTGCCGATTGTTTTTTGTTTATTTCTCTCATGCGTATCTCGTTATGTTGTGGATTGCGGAAAAGCCCACCCCTGCCTTGAATGGGGCATCGTCAAGATGGGCATGTCTGCAGGGCAGATTCGGTTGATGTGGCCTCGATCCATCCGCCTGGTTTGATTCAAGGCTGGCGCCATGGCACCGCGCCCACCATCAGGCTGATGTGGATCTTCAAATCAACGGCGCCTAGGGCTGAGCAGGCACCTCGGTGACAAAGCCGATCTTGCCGACCCCTTGCTGCTGAGCGGCAGCCATGGCCTTGGCCACGCTGTCATAGCGAACGCTCTCGTCAGCTCGGATGTGCAGCTCGACTTTAGGGTTGACTGCAATCGCAGCGGCGAAGCGCGGGCCGAGTTGGTCAGCAGCAACAGACTGATCGTTCCAGTAATACCCCCCCTTTGCATCGATCGCGAGGCGGATCGACTCGGGCAGATCCTTGTGCTGGCTCGCGCTGGCCTTGGGCAATTGGACATTCACCGCATTGGTCAGCATTGGCGCGGTGATGATGAACACCACCAATAGCACCAACATCACATCCACCAGCGGCGTGGTGTTGATCTCCGCCATTGGTGCGGCGTTCCCGTCATCGAAACTACCGAACGCCATCGTGGGCCTCCGTCAGTAAATGGGCGTGCAGGTCATGTGCGAAACCATCCATTTCCTGAGCCAATACCCGGTTCATCCGGACAAAAGTGTTGTAGGCCACCACAGCAGGTATGGCGGCAGCCAAGCCCGCAGCAGTGGCGATCAATGCCTCACCAATGGGCCCCGCCACAGTGCCAATCGAGGCCTGACCCGCTGTCGCGATGCCCACCAGCGCATGGTAGATGCCCCATACCGTACCAAACAGGCCGATAAAAGGTGCGGTCGAGCCCACCGTTGCGAGCCATGTCAGGCCACGTTCCAAGCGACCATTTTGCTGTGCCAGCTGATTGCGCAGGGTGCGGACCAGATAGTCATCCAGCGAAACAGTCTTCCCCAGCGATTGGCTGGCGTGCTTGCGATGATGCGCCAGACCATCACGTGCAGACCTGGCCAATGCGGCAAGGGGGGATGCGGAGTGCTCGATCAGTTGATTGGCGGCTTGCCAGCTGGCGGCCTGCCAGAAACGCTGCTGCACATCGCGATTGGATTGACGAATCCGCCATAGCAAGGCACCCCTGCCCAAAATCAGGCACCAGCTGACGACAGACATGGCCAACAACAGTAGAAAAACCGTGATGAGAACACCATCACCCTGTTTGAATACCAGGGATAAATCCATGAGAACAGCCTTTACGCTTGATACAGGTTGAATTTGAGAGGGATGAGTACACTGCCGACAATGGGTTCTTCCCCACGTTTGGCAGGTACGAATTTCCAGCGCCGAACCGCCTCCAATGCCGCTTTGTCCAGCCTCGGGAAACCGCTGCTGCTGCTGACCTCCACCGAAATCGGCAACCCTTTTTCACTGACCTGCGCCCTGACCATTACCGTGCCCTGTTCCTGCAGCTCCAATGACAACGGGGGATAGGCAGGCTTAGGGTTGGATAGATAGGCCGCTGAGAAGACCGGCTGTGTCTCCACCGCCGGAGCGGGCTTCTCCACACTTGTCGGTGTCACTGGGGCGGGGTGGGCTGCGGCCACCAAGGTTGGCTGCGGCTCACTGACCGTTTCTGTTGCACTGGCGGTGGGGGCCTGCTCTGTAGCCGATTTGTCGTTGGTCAGCATCGGGCGGGTGACGACAGCCTGGCGTACCGGAGCCGGTTTGGTGGGGGATGGCTCTGGTGTGCTGGGCTTAGGTGGCGTGGCGGGTGCTGGTTCAGCAGGGGCCGCCACGGCAGAAATCATCTCGACGTAATCCAGGCGTGGCGCAGTCTCGACGCTGGGCCGATTGACAACCAATGCGCCGATCACGGCGATATGCAACGCGATGGCCACACCACTGCTAATAAGATTAGGATTGCGATTCATTCTTATAATATAACAAGAATTGTTATCAATAACAATGCTTAATCGTTGGTGCGAATGGATGGCGCGACGGCGCATGGCAGCCCGCTCCCCAGTATGCACGCCAGCTGAATGCCGGGCGATGAGTCGGATGCCCGTGGCGCTAGGTGTGGTGGCGGCATCGATGCCGCTTCACGCAGGGTGGGGAGGTGTTTGGTCAACTGGGTCTGGTCGGTTTCGACCGGGTGTTTGTCTGAGGAGGGGTTTGAGCATCATCCACCATGTATGGCCATGACATGCACCACCTGCATGTGGGTTGGTGCGGAGTGTGCCTGTCAGATCTGCTCACGTTCAAGGGGCAAAAAAAAGCCCGACAGCGTACTGTCGGGCTTTCTTCAAGTGGGGATGCTATCAGCGTTCTGTACGACCGCGGTTGCTCCCTGGGCTACGGCGTCCGCCATTGCTACCTTCACCTTGCGTGCGTTTGCGAGGTGCAGCAGCGGCTGCGGCATCATTGCCGAACATCTGGTCATATCGTGCGCCACTGGCGTAATCGCTTGGGAAGTAGGGTGCGGGCTGCGCCTGGCGTGGGCGCCCACCTTGACCAAAGCGGTTGCTGGGTTGTGCATCGTTGCGCCAGCCGGTATTTTGACGGGGTGCGCGGCGTTCATTACTCCAGCCACGGCTTTGACCGCCTTCGCGTGGTGCGGCGCCATCACGTGCTGCAAAGCCCTCGCGCGGTGCAGATTCGCGTTGGCCGGCAAAGCCCTCACGATTCGATTGGAAGCCTTCACGGCGGCCTTCACCATTGCCACGGCGCTGTCCGTCGCGGCTACCACCAAACCCACGGCCTTGGCCGGAGCGTGGCGCCCCGCTACGGCGATCGCCACGGCTACCCTGTGGGCGAGGTTGGAAGCGGGCTTCCATGCCTTCCACGGCAAATGGTGTGATCGATTGACCAGTAAAGCGCTCGATACGGCGCAGGGTCAGTACGTCATTCTTCCCAGCGAAGGAAATGGCGACACCGCTTGCACCGGCACGGCCAGTACGGCCAATGCGGTGAACATAATCTTCAGCGAACTTGGGCAGGTCGAAGTTGATGACATGGCTGATACCGGAGACATCAATACCACGCGCAGCAACATCCGTTGCGACCAGCACGCGTACATCGCCACGGCGAACCTTGAGCAAGGTGCGTTGGCGGTCACGCTGCTGCATGTCGCCATGCAGTGCGGCAGTCTGGAAGCCTTCGGCAGCCAGCTCATCCGCAAGTTGATCCGCATCGCGTTTGGTGGCGGTGAATACAATGGCCTGCTTGACGTCAACGTCGCGAATGAAATGGCTCAGCAAACGCTGTTTGTGTGACAGATCATCCACATAGTGCAGCTTCTGCTCGATGTTTTCGTGGCGTGCAGTCTGTGCGGCAATCTGGATGCGCTTCGGTTCGGTCAGGAGCTGATCCGCCAACTTGCCCACAACGCCCTCCAGCGTAGCCGAGAACAGTGCGGTCTGGCGGGTTTTCGGTGTGCGTTCAGCGATGCCCAGTACGTCTTCCGAGAAGCCCATGTCCAGCATGCGATCTGCCTCGTCCAGAATCAGCATCTCCAGGCGCGAGAAGTCGATGCGACCGCTTTGCAGATGGTCGATCAGGCGGCCCGGTGTCGCAACCAGAATCTCAAATGGGCGATCCAGCAGCTGATTCTGTGTGCGATACGATACGCCACCGACGATGCTGACAACCTTGGCGCGGCGCAGATGCTTGCCATAGGTTGCTGCGGCGTTGGCAACCTGTTGTGCCAATTCGCGGGTCGGGGTCAGCACCAGAATGCGCGGGCCGCGGCCTGCTGCTTTGGGTTCTTCAGTCAATTTCTGCAGAGCAGGCAGCATGAAACCTGCCGTTTTACCGGTACCGGTTTGTGCGGAGGCCATCAGATCATGGCCGGCAATGATCTCAGGCACGGCTTCTGCCTGAATAGGAGTGGGGGCCGTGTAGCCGGCGTCGTTCAAAGCTTTGAGGATGGCGGGGTGTAGGCCGAGGTCGGCGAAAGTCAATTGTGACAAGACAAATCCTTCAGAACAAATATCAAAAGCCGGCTCAGTCTGTATAGTGAAACAGACGGCAATACCAAAACAGGACAGCCAGATGGCATGAAATGAGGCGGTTCTACCGGCTACGTAACATCGACGCTAACCGGGTAGGTGACGCGCAAACACAGTGCGGGTGCGCGAAGAGGTCAGATTCGATGAGTTTTTGATGTGCGGTTTGGCAACTGGTTGATGCACAATCAAAAAGAGGCGGCATTATCTTTTAATTGCAAGAAAATTGCAAGCTTTTTGTGTTAAACTCGCACGCTTTTACTGAATCTTGAAAGCTGGAATCGATACATGACGCGCGCCATTCGCAATATCGCCATCATCGCCCACGTTGACCATGGTAAAACCACGCTGGTCGATAAATTGCTCCATCAGGCGGGAACCTTCCGTGAAAACCAACATGTCGCCGAACGGGTGATGGATAGCAACGATATCGAAAAGGAACGCGGTATCACCATCCTCGCCAAGAATACGGCAGTCAACTACGAAGGCACCCATATCAATATCGTTGATACCCCAGGGCACGCGGACTTCGGCGGCGAAGTCGAGCGCGTGCTGGGCATGGTTGACGGTGTGCTCCTGCTGGTTGATGCGGTCGAGGGCCCGATGCCCCAAACCCGCTTTGTCACCCGCAAGGCGCTGGCGTTGGGCCTGAAGCCGATCGTAGTCATCAATAAGGTGGATCGCCCTGGTGCGCGTCCAAACTGGGTGATCGATCAGACTTTTGATCTGTTCGACAAGCTGGGCGCCACGGAAGAGCAGCTGGATTTCCCCGTGGTGTTCGCCTCTGCCCTGAATGGCTTTGCGACACTGGATTTGGCAAAGCCTTCTGATGATATGCGCCCGTTGTTCGAGACGGTGCTCAAGCATGTGTCACCACCGACTGGCAGCCCGGATGAGCCGCTGCAGTTGCAGATTTCCGCTCTGGATTACTCCAGCTACACAGGTCGTATCGGTATTGGCCGTATCGCACGTGGCCGCATCAAGCCTGGCCAGCAAGTCATGGTCATGGGCCGTGACGGTCAGAAACAGGCCAAAATCAATCAGGTATTGGGTTTCCAGGGCCTGGAGCGCGTGTTGGTTGACCAAGCGGAAGCTGGCGACATCATTTTGATCAATGGGATTGAAGAAATCGGTATCGGCGTCACCATCGCAGATGTCAATCAGCCTGAAGCGCTGCCCATGCTGTCGGTGGATGAGCCGACCCTGACCATGAATTTCCAGGTCAATACCAGCCCATTTGCTGGCACGGAAGGCAAGTTCGTGACTTCGCGCCAACTGCGTGACCGCCTGCAGAAAGAGCTGCTGACCAATGTGGCTTTGCGGGTTGAAGACACGCAGGATGCAGACGTATTCCTGGTTTCGGGCCGTGGTGAGTTGCATTTGACCATTCTGCTTGAAAACATGCGTCGTGAAGGTTATGAGCTGTCAGTTTCCAAGCCTCGCGTGGTGATGAAGGAGATCGACGGCGTCAAGTGTGAGCCTTATGAGATGCTGACCGTTGATGTGGAAGAGGCCAATCAAGGTGCAGTGATGGAAGAGTTGGGGCGCCGCCGTGGTGAAATGGTCGATATGTCCAGCGATGGCAATGGCCGCACCCGTTTGGAGTACAAGATTCCCGCTCGGGGCCTGATTGGCTTTCAGGGTGAATTCCTGACCCTGACCCGTGGTACTGGCATCATGGCGCACGTATTTGATGAATACGCGCCGCTGAAAGCCGATATCCCTGGCCGCCGCAATGGCGTGCTGATCAGCCAGGAACAAGGCGATGCGGTAGCCTATGCCCTGTGGAACCTGGAGGATCGTGGTCGGATGTTCATCGGTGCAGGTGAGAAAGTCTACGAAGGCATGATCATCGGCATCCACAGCCGTGACAACGATCTGATCGTCAACCCGTTGAAGGGCAAGAAGCTCACCAACGTCCGTGCATCTGGTAAGGATGAAGCGGTCGTGTTGACACCGCCGATCAAGATGACGTTGGAGTACGCTGTGGAATTCATCGATGATGATGAGCTGGTGGAAATCACCCCGCAATCCATCCGTTTGCGTAAGCGTTACCTGTCGGAAAACGAACGCAAGAAGATGGCCAAGGCCGAAGGCTGATTATGATCTGGAGTGGGGTTGATTTCCCGCTTCGGTGCCAAACAACAAAGCCCGTCAATGACGGGCTTTGTTGTTTGTGGCGCTACGGCGCAAATCAGCCGATCTTCTCCATGCCGCCCATATAGGGGCGCAACACGGTAGGAATCGTTACACTGCCGTCTTCGTTCTGGTAGTTTTCCAGCACGGCTACCAGGGTACGTCCCACGGCCAGGCCAGAGCCGTTCAGGGTGTGAACCAGTTCATTCTTGCCCGCCTCGTTTTTAAAGCGGGCCTGCATACGACGTGCCTGGAAGCCTTCGCAATTCGAACAGCTGGAGATTTCTCGGTAAGTGTCCTGAGCAGGCAACCAGACCTCCAGATCATAGGTTTTTGCCGCTGAGAAGCCCATGTCGCCGGTGCACAGCGCCATCACCCGGTATGGCAGTGCCAATGCCTGCAGGATTTTTTCCGCGTGCCCTACCATTTCCTCCAGTGCTTCATACGACTGATCCGGATGCGCAATTTGTACCATTTCGACTTTGTCGAACTGATGCTGGCGAATCATGCCGCGTGTATCACGGCCATACGAGCCCGCTTCAGAGCGGAAGCAAGGCGAGTGTGCAGTGAGTTTGATCGGCAGCTCCTCTGCCTTCAGGATGCTGTCGCGCACGGTATTGGTCAGCGAGATCTCCGATGTTGAAATCAGATATTGCGTGACACCGTTGTCCTCCCCCCCTTTTTCAACACGGAACATATCCTCGGCAAATTTAGGCAACTGTCCCGTGCCGTAAAGCACTTCCGGATTCACAATATAAGGGGTGTAGACCTCGGTATAACCATGCTGACCGGTATGGGTGTCGATCATGAACTGAGCCAGCGCCCGATGCAGGCGGGCGATCGGGCCGCGCATCAACGTAAAGCGCGCACCTGCCAGCTTGGCACCGGTTTCGAAATCCAGCCCCAAAGGCGTGCCGACATCAACATGGTCCTTGGGCGTGAACGCCAATTGGCGCGGCGTGCCCCAGCGGCGCACCTCGACGTTACCCTGCTCATCTTTGCCCGCTGGCACTGATGCATGCGGCAGGTTGGGAATGCGCAACAACATGTCGTTGAATTTGTCCTGCAGCACGGCCAAGCTGGCTTCACAGGCTTCCAGCTCATCCTTCAGGCTGGCAACTTCCGCCATGATCCCTGCCGCATCCTCACCCTTTGATTTGGCGATGCCAATCTGCTTGGAGGCCGCATTGCGTTTGGCCTGCAGCTCCTGAGTACGGGTCTGCAGGTACTTCCGCTCGTTTTCGAGCGTGGTGAAGGTTTCGATATCCAGTTGAAAACCACGTGCAGCCAAGCGGGCTGCAACATTGTCCAGATCATTACGAAGCTGTTGAATATCCAGCATGGGATTCGTCCATTCAAATTTTGTTGTGAGCTAGATTGCACGATTCTCGCAGAAATGCCGGTGCATCGGCAATCTAGGCATCCAGATCGCCGAGTGGGCCATTTCAGCATGAAGTTCTTTAGCGACAGGATAGAATTCCCCTGATCTTGCCATCCAGACTCTCACCAGATGGCAAGTTCGGGCCGTTGATAAATCTTGATGAAAATTCATCCAGTTTGAATTTTAAGGTTCTGGCCTCGGTAAGTGTCCTGGTGGTGCCGGACACCGGAAGAGGGCCAAGATCGTATGTGTGCACTGAAATGACATCTTTTCCACCCTCTTGAACAAGTGGGATGTCATTGCCAATAATCTCTTCAAACCGCTGGTAAACAGGTTCAGGTACAATAAAGTACAAACCCTGTTTCACAAGCCTTGATTTTGAATAAACCAGACTTTTTCTGATGATTTGTGGTATCAAACGCTTGTGAACATTAGCCCAGTTCAAACCATGCCTAGAAGGCGGAATGTTCATTTTCTGATCACGTGCCGCGTACCACGAGTCGCGATAGTTTCCAGTAATATCAATGCTCTGGACCTCAATGCCAACGTAGCTGGTGAGCGCGCCATCAACAATATGAGCTAACACCCAATCCATGCTCATTTTGCTCAATTTAACTTCTTTTCCAGAGTTCTGGCCAAGCGCAACAACACAATCCAATGACGTGCCAGTTTCAGTTACCTTCTTGATATATTCATCAAAAAGCAAAAATTGAGCATCACCGAAAACTTCACTACTGACCCGCTTGATGGTTGCATAACAATCTGCATAAAGTCTATTTGGGCAGATAATGACATTCTGACCACCGTTGGATACAGAACAGGTTCCATAGCAAATGGTATTGGTATGGTCATATTTTGAACATGCCTTTCCAATGAAAGGGCATGCATTCAGTTGCCAGAACTGTCTGGCTATTTGTGTGATATCAGTTGGGTTGTATCCGAATATTTCAACTAAAGAGCGTGACTTTGATATTTTCGCCATTACGAAATCAACCTTTTGATTGTCTCTCCAATTGCCTTAGCCATCAATGGCGGAACCGCGTTGCCCACTTGTTCAAATTGCTCGGTCAAACTTCCCGTGAAAATATAATGATCTGGAAAGCTTTGGATTCGGGCCGCTTCTCTTACTGAAATCGCTCGATCTTGAGTGGGATGGAAGAAGCTACCCCAGTGTGGATCGCATTTGGTCAGGATTGTTGAGCACAACTCATCTGGGTGAAGCCTGCCGTACCGCTTTGTATGGTCGCTCCTTCTTGCTCGTTGCAAGCCTGCAGGTAACAATTCGTGTGGAATGTCCCTCCAGCTTCCACCTTGCGGAATATGCTTCAGTCGCTCAAGGTTGGCTTTTCCAAGTTTCGCGCAGCCATGATTGAAGATTTTTGTTGAATCTTCTCGAAGAATTTTCTGAAATTCAGATTGTGGTGGTTTGGTATATTCAACATCATCAATCAGCTGCCCAAGAGCAAGCTCTGGCAAGTCAGAAAGTGCATCCCAAACTGTAGTTTTTTCCTTTAATCTCGTTGCAAGCAACGGGGGAACTTGAATGCAAAGTTCTTTTGCCCCAGCAAAATTTGCAATAGCTGTTGCATTTCGTGTTGGTTCTGGAAACTCAATCTTTGCGCTGTCTCTGAGTGCAATGAAGATGGTTCTGAAGCGCATTTGTGGAACACCATAATGACCTGCAAATAGAATTCGATGATCAACGGTGTAACCCATCTTTTCGAGATGGGCATAAATAGCACTCACGGCAGTGCCTTTTCCAAGTGAGACGATCCCTGGAACATTCTCAATCAAAATGGCTTTGGGCTTTAGAATATCGGCAATCCGCAAATATTCTTTAAATAGATGATTTCTTTGATCATCCAGGGTTCGGATTGGCGCATTGATTGAAAAGCCTTGGCACGGCGGCCCTCCAGCAATCAAATCCAGTTCGCCTGGTTTCAGCCCAGTCAATTTTAGAATATCTATCTCTGATAGCTTGCGAATATCATTCGTTACAACATGTGCGTGAGGGTGATTTTTTGCGAAAGTGGCCGCATAAGTGGGGTGAATGTCTGAACCTAATATTGACTGAAAGCCCGCCATGTTCAAACCACAAGTCAAACCACCTGCACCTGAGAAAAAATCTACCAGTTTCATCTAATTAGTCCAAATCCTGCCTACATCTATCAAACTTCAAAATTTCCTGATTTTGAAGACTTACTTCTTACCCGCTTTTTCATCCCACTTCCGCAGAAGAGCCAGTTTTTCACCAATTTTGATCTCAAGACCTCTTGGTGTTGGTTGATACCAACCAGGCTCTTCTATGCCGTCAGGAAGATAGGTTTCACCTGCAGCATAGGCATTCGGTTCATCATGGGCATAGCGGTATTCGTGCCCATAGCCTAGTTCCTTCATCAGTTTGGTTGGTGCATTGCGCAGGTGGACGGGTACTTCGCGGCTTTTGTCTTGTTTGACAAAGGCTTTTGCCTGGTTGTAGGCGTTGTAGCCCGCATTGCTTTTGGCGGCGACAGCCAGATAGATCACCGCCTGCCCGAGTGCCAATTCACCTTCAGGACTTCCCAGTCGTTCATAGGTCAGTGCGGCATCGTTGGCGATCTGCATGGCTCTTGGGTCGGCAAGCCCAATGTCCTCCCAGGCCATGCGGATGATCCGCCTGGACAGATAACGCGGATCAGCACCGCCATCCAGCATCCTTGTTAGCCAGTACAATGCTGCATCGGGATGGGAGCCTCGAACCGATTTGTGCAGGGCGGAAATCTGGTCATAAAAATTGTCTCCGCCTTTGTCAAAACGCCGCGAATTCAAGGTCAGGGCATTTTGGATGAAGTCAGCGTCAATTTTCTGGATACCTGCTGTGCTCGCTGCTGTTTTGCACTGTTCGAGCAGGTTCAAGAATCTTCTTGCGTCGCCATCGGCATAGCCAATGAGGGTGTCTCTTGCCACCTCATCGAATGTCAGGTCAGGGAGCGCCGTTCTCTGTGCGCGTGCGAGCAAGTCCTTCAGCTCATCTTCTGTCAGCGATTTCAGCACATAGACTTGGGCGCGTGACAGCAAGGCTGAGTTCACTTCAAAAGAGGGGTTCTCCGTTGTGGCGCCGATGAATGTGACCAAGCCGCTTTCCGCATAGGGCAGCAACGCATCTTGTTGGGACTTGTTGAACCTGTGAATTTCATCTACGAACAGAATGGTATGCCTGCCTTGCGCAAGGTTCTGCTCTGCTTGTTCCATGGCGGCTCGGATGTCTTTGACGCCGGAGAACACTGCTGATAGGGCGATGAATGCGCAGTCGAAGGCGGTTGCGGTCAGCCTGGCAAGCGTTGTCTTCCCAACCCCTGGCGGGCCCCAGAAAATCATGGAGTGTGGTTTGCCAGATTGAAAGGCCAGCCTCAGTGGCTTGCCCTGGCCAAGCAGGTGAGACTGGCCGATGACTTCATCCAAGGTCTTGGGCCGGAGGGCCTCGGCCAATGGTGCTACAGGTGCTTGCGAGAACAGGTCAGCCATGCGTCACCTTGCCTGGGCGGTGGGGCTGAGCGGTAGCCTTTTCTGATCGCTGTTTTGCAATATGTATGGTGCCTTTGCCGAAAAGGCAGGCTGCATCGGCTAACACGCTGGTGTGCTGATACGATTGCGGCAGAGCCCGCGGGGTTGTCGGATGTGGATTGCTTGATTTGCCAGTCAAGTGCAGAAACGGGCCAAGGCGAGCCGGTAGCTGACCCATGGTGCCAGCCAGTGGGCCAAGCTGAGTCAGCCTGACCGGAACTGGCTGTGGTTGCAGTTGGTGCAGATCATTCACTGATTACATCCACGCCTTTGGGGGGCACGAATTTGAATTGGTCTGCGGACAGCTTTGGGTTGCGTTCCAATTTGTTGAATCGGATCACGGTGGTCTGGCCAAAGTTGTCTTTCAGCTCCATGACCACCAGCTCGTTCTTCGCAAAGCCCATTTTGACGCTTTGGAAGGTGGATTCGCTGGATTTGGGCTTGGCATCCAGCCAATCCAGCCCGTCTTTGCTGCCCGCATCTTTCAGGACATAGGCTTTTTCGATGTCATTGCTGCCCGCCAGCAATGCAGCAGGGCTGGAGCCCAGAGCTTGATCGAGTTTTTTGACGGTGACCTGCTCGATGTCTTTGTCGTACAGCCATAGCTTCTGGCCGTCACCCACGATCACTTGATCGTAGGGTTTGGTGTAGGTCCAGCGGAATTTGCCGGGGCGCTGGATCATCACATGTCCACTGGCCTGCTGGCTGTTGGCAGCACGTTGGCCGGTGACCTGTTGCGTAAAATCGGCCTGCAGTGAATCGGACCCGGCCACAAACGCCTTGAGTTGTTCAATGCCGCCAGCCCAGCTTGTTGGGCTGTTCAGCAGCAGGGAAAGAAGTAGGGGCAATGTATAAGGTTTCATGGTCGGGCATTATGCGGTAAAAACGATCACCAAGGTCAAGGTGCTTGTTAAAGACAAAAGCCCCGGAGGACCGGGGCTCTTGGAGGAAACCAGCCGCTGATCAGTTAGCGGATTTGGTGCCCTTCAGTTCGATCTCAACCCGGCGATCAGGCTGCAGGCAAGCGATCAATTTCTTGGTCTTCTTGTTGCCTTTGCAATCTTCAGGCTTGGTCACAGGCTGGGATTTGCCCAGGCCCTGTGTCGTGATCTTGTCAGCGGGCAAGCCTTTGCTGACTGCGTAAGCCTTCACTGATTCAGCGCGACGCTCGGACAGTTTCTGATTGTACTTGTCGGAGCCGATGCGATCGGTGTGGCCGGAGATCTCAACTGTGCCGTCGATGCTCTTGACGTGAGGTGCCAGTGCGTCTTCGATGACTTTGTCCAAGGCAACTTTACCTTCGTTGGACAGCTTGTCGCCATTGAAGGCAAACAGGACATCAGCTTGCAGCGTGAACTTTTCGGTCTTCGGAGCAGCCGGCGCGACCACAGGTGCAGGTGCTACCGGTGTGGCAGGCGCTTCGACAACCGGCGCGGGTGCGGGAGCAGGCGCTGGCTTGGGTGGCATCAGGCTGGCATCGCACTCTTCGGTTGCATTTTCTTTGGTCCAGTAGCCGGTACGCCAGCATTCGCTATAAGCGTTCTTCACGACGGAACCCGTGGAACCATCTTGAGTGTAGCCTTCGCTTGCATGAGCGGTAAAGCCGGCAACGGCCAACGAAGCTGCCAACACAGACTTGATCAGTTTGTTGGTCATATTGTTTTCTCCTGACTGAAAAGGGTCAAACTGGAAATTCTTATTATTCAGCGGGCTTAATCAGAGCCCGGCAACGTGGTAAGGATAGCTTTAAAGCCCGAATGATACCAAACGAAATGTGGCTGAAATGTGAAAGCAGGGCGCAACTGTTGTTTTTTTGCAAACAAGTGGCCATCGGATGGCGTTTTCGGGGCGGTTTCAAGCCAGGTCGTCATCATTTTTCACTTTGGCGGCCAGGCGAGGCGACATGTATTTCCAGGCACGTTGATCGACATGCACGGAAGCCCAGGGAGGCGGATGGCAGCGCGACCGGGCGGGTCATTTCCCAGGCAGGTGACGTGCTTTGGAAAATACCAGGGACGCATCAATTGGTCGGGTGGGCCTGCCGTGCTAGAATCTTGTCTATTTTTCGCATCGAAAAGCCCAAGGATACATGGAACAGTTCGCAAAAGAGACCATACCCGTCAGCCTTGAAGAGGAAATGCGCAAGAGCTATCTCGATTATGCAATGAGCGTGATCGTCGGTCGAGCGCTGCCGGACGTGCGGGATGGCTTGAAGCCTGTACATCGCCGCGTTTTATTTGCAATGCATGAGGCCAACAATGTCTGGAACCGCCCATATGTGAAGTGTGCACGTATCGTCGGGGACGTCATGGGTAAATACCACCCGCATGGCGATGCTTCGATCTACGATACGCTGGTGCGCATGGCTCAGGATTTCAGCATGCGTTATACCTTGGTCGATGGCCAGGGTAACTTCGGCTCGATCGACGGTGACAATGCGGCGGCGATGCGTTATACCGAGTGCCGTCTGGAGCGGATCTCCGGTGAGTTGATGGCGGACATCGACAAGGAGACCGTCGATTTCGTACCCAACTATGATGGTAAAGAGCAAGAGCCATCGGTGCTGCCAACCCGCTTGCCCAATTTGTTGATCAACGGCCAGACTGGTATTGCAGTCGGGATGGCAACCAATATCCCACCACACAATCTGTCTGAAGTCATCGATGGCGCATTGGCGTTGTTGCGCAACAGTGAGCTGACGGTTGATGAGCTGATGGAATACATCCCGGCGCCGGACTTCCCCACTGCTGGCATCATCTATGGCATCAGTGGCGTGCGCGAGGGTTATCGCACAGGCCGTGGCCGGGTGGTGATGCGTGCCCGTACCCATGTCGAAGAGGTGGGTAAGGACAAACAGGCCATCATCGTTGATGAGCTGCCCTATCAAGTCAACAAGAAGAACCTGATCGAGAAGATCGCGCAATTGGTGCGTGACAAAGAGATCGACGGCATTGCCGATCTGCGTGACGAGTCCGACAAATCCGGCATGCGGATGTACATCGAGCTCAAGCGCAATGAGATGCCAGATGTCGTGCTCAACAATCTGTTCAAGCAGACTGAGCTGCAATCCACATTTGGCATGAACATGGTGGCGCTGGTCGATGGCCAGCCACGGTTGCTGAATCTCAAGCAGATCCTCGAATGCTTCCTGCGGCATCGTCGTGAAGTAGTGACCCGTCGCACCGTCTATGAGCTGAAAAAGGCGCGTGAGCGGGCTCATGTCCTGGAGGGTCTGGCGGTTGCGCTGTCCAATGTGGATGAGGTGATTGCGCTGATCAAGGCATCACCGACCCCGCCAGAGGCCAAGCTTGCCTTGATGTCTCGTGAGTGGCGCTCTCCACTGGTTGAGGACATGTTGGCGCGCGTTGCATCCGATGCAGCCCGCCCTGAATGGCTGTCACCTGAGTTTGGCTTGAAAGCGCAAGGCTATAAGCTGTCGGATACACAGGCCCAGGCGATTCTGGATATGCGCCTGCAGCGCCTGACCGGGTTGGAGCAGGACAAGCTGCAGGCTGAGTATCGCGAGGTGATGGATAAGATTCTGGATCTGTTGGATATTCTGTCCAAGCCGGAACGGGTGACCCAGATCATCGCTGATGAGCTGGCAGACACCAAGCAGATGTTCGGTGACGCACGCCGCTCCGAGATCATTCCTTTTGGCGAAGACATCAGCCTGGAAGACCTGATCACGCCGCAGGATATGGTCGTGACCCTGTCGCATGGCGGGTATATGAAGGCGCAGCCGCTGGACGATTACCGGTCCCAGCGGCGCGGTGGACGTGGCAAGCAGGCTGCCGCCACCAAGGAAGACGATTTCATCGACAACCTGTTCATTGCCAATACCCATGATTACGTATTGTGCTTCTCAAGCCTGGGGCGCGTGTATTGGATCAAGGTCTACGAGGTACCGCAAGGCGGGCGTACCGCCCGTGGCAAGCCGATCGTCAACCTTTTGCCTTTGCAGGACGGTGAAAAGATCAATGCGATCCTGCCGGTGAAGACGTTTGACGAGGATCACTATGTGTTCATGGCCACCAGCCTGGGCACCGTCAAAAAGACACCGTTGTCGGATTTCTCCCGCCCGCTCAAGAAGGGCATCATCGCCGTCGATCTGGACGAGGGGGACTACCTGATCGGCGTGGCCATCACATCAGGGAAACATCAGGTCATGATGTTCTCCGATGCCGGCAAGGCGGTTCGCTTCGACGAGCAGGATGTACGCGCCATGGGTCGTCAGGCACGTGGCGTGCGCGGCATGCTGCTGCAGGAAGGCCAGTCGGTGATCTCGATGTTGGTTGCCGACTCTGAAGACTGGCAGGTGTTGACTGCTACTGAGAACGGCTATGGCAAACGCACCCCGATTGGGGAATTCCGCTTTACCAGCCGTGGCACGCAAGGGGTGATTGCGGTTGATCTGACGGAAAAGACCGGCCAGAAACTGGTCGCGGCCACGCTGGTGCAGACCAGTGACGAAGTCATGCTGATCACGACCGGTGGTGTATTGATCCGCACCAAGGTCAGCGAGATCCGTGAGACAGGGCGTGCCGCACAGGGGGTGCGTCTGATCAATCTGGACGAAGGCGAGAAGTTGTCCGGGCTGGAAAAGGTCATCGAGACGGAAGGCGAGGAGATCGAACAGGAAGGTGACGAGGGAGCTGACATCAGCCCGGATTCCGATGCCTGATTGTTCATCGCGCTTGATCCGGCGGGTCCCATCCGGACGCGTTCGATAGGCCGAAAAAGCCACCGCAAATGCGGTGGCTTTTTGTTTTCTTGCAAATATGTGTGGTCTGCACTAATACAAAACGGGTTGTCTTTCATTTAAGGGGGGCAGGTGATGAAGAGTGTACTGATTGCATTGTTGACATGGCTGGCAATGATGGCCGGGGCTTGGGCGGCGGTTGACCTCAATGCTGCGAGCCAGCAACAGCTGGAGGCATTGCCCGGCATCGGCCCGGCAAAAGCAAAGGCCATCATTGAATATCGCACCAAAAATGGACCCTTCAAGGCCCCTGAGGATGTGATGAAGGTGTCTGGCATCAAGCAGGGGACATTCGATAAGATCAAAGGTGAGCTGACCGTTGGCGGTAAAGGGCCTGCGCCGGCAGCTAAGCCTGCTGAGGCCAAGGCGGGCGCCAAACCGGCTGAGCCGAAGAAAGAAGAAAAGAAAAAGTAATCGACATATTCCACTTCAAAAAACAGCACCGGGCAGGGTGCTGTTTTCCTTTCAATACGCCCAATTCACATGAATTTTCCCGTTTTTTCCTGATGGATGTTGCAGTGCCGCGATGTGTGTTCGCTGTATGGGCGCACCAGCCCAATTGTGTGCCGGATATGCATTCCTGCTCATGTTTTTTTGATTTTTGCATTGCAAAACAGGTTGTTCTGAATAATTTCGGCAAATATGCTAGCGTTAGGTTCTGTTGACGAACGAATGTCGGTGTGACGGAAGACAGCGGACAACGGCTCAGTTACCCGACAATGAGTAGCACTGATTGAAATGGAGGTCGGCCACCAAGGCATTGATGGTTTATTACCGAGGCAGGGAGGCGCTTTGGCATGCAATGTGTAAGGAGACATCACCATGCAGTCCGTTGTCGTTGAGGATGAAGTAACCTCGCTAGTGCTTCGTGAGCGCCATGAAGGCGTTGTTCAACTCACCTTGAATCGTCCCAAACAGCAAAATGCGCTGTGTAGCCAACTGCTCTCGTGCCTGCAGAGCGAGCTGGATGAGATCTCTCTGGATGAATCAGTCCGCGTGGTGGTCTTGGCAGCTAAAGGTCCTGCTTTCTGCTCCGGGCATGATCTGAAAGAAATCCAAGGACGCTACACGCGCGAGCATTGTGTGGCCCTGTTCCGCCAATCAAGCAGATTGATGATGACCATGACACGGATGCCCCAGCCCATCATTGCCAAGGTGCATGGCATGGCCACGGCAGCGGGGTGTCAACTGGTGGCCAATTGTGATATGGCCGTGGCCTCGACGACGGCCAAATTCGCGACTTCCGGTATCAATTTCGGGCTGTTTTGTGCAACACCTGCTGTGGCAATCAGCCGCAGCTTACCTCGTAAGGTAGCTGTCGAAATGCTGTTGACCGGCGAGTCGATCGACGCCCACACCGCCTTTGTGCGTGGCATGGTGAATCGGGTGGTGTCGCCAGAGCATCTGGATGAGGAAACCATGCGCCTGGCGATGTCGATCTGTGATAAACCGGCGTCCTCCATCATGGCTGGCAAACAGATGTTCTACCGGCAGCTGGACATGGGGCTGGAGCAGGCCTATCAATACGCAGCAGAGGTGATGGCCTTGAACGTGATGTCAGAAGATGCGCACGAGGGTATCCAGGCCTTTCTGGATAAGCGCCCCCCGCACTGGCGGCCAGCCTGACCATCGTGAACACCCGAGTCGCCCGGCATCTGGTCTGTAACGCCATGCCGGGTTGGCTTATCTAGTGGCATTTTTTTTCAGTTGGAATGCTGCAGCCCAGGCCTCAACATGAGCCGGAACGATTGGCGAGGGCTCGTCAAAGCCAATCGAACCCAGGACGGTGGCCGATGACACCTTCTCGCGGCCTTTGACAAACAGCCCGCGCAACACCGCAGAAGCACACACCTTGCCATCCACTTCGAAATCTTGTTGGATGTACCAGTATTTTTCATCCCAGCACAGTAAGCGGGTCACCAGCTCAAATGATTGAAAAGGCTTGATTTCACGGATGAAGGTGAGATCTGCCGCCTGGACGACCGGCCCCCATTTGTGGCGTAGCAGGGTGCCCAATATGCCGGTGGTGCCCAGCAGATAGGTTCGGCCCAGATCCATGAATGACAAATAGCGTGAGTTGGTCATGTGCATATTGATGTCACAATCCCACGGCATGCAGCGAAAACGTTGCCGGGACAGGGCCAGCGCGTGGGTGGGTTTGGCCAGCAGTGTGCGGATCAGGGTGATCAGAAAGCGAAAGTAGAGATTCATATGGCGGCGAAATCGGGTGGATCGGGTGTTCAAGTAGCTGTGCATTTTACCTGTAAAAGCCAATCGATTCTGTTGCCATCGACTCGTGGGGCGGGTGTATGCCATGTCCATGGCACCTCGGGAGGGCTTGATTGTCGGCAATATTTGTGGGATGCCCGGGGCCCGGAACACAGCCCGATCGCCTATAATGGGCGCTGTTTTTATGATCGTAACTGATTCGGATTACCTATATGACTCAACTCGCGCTGACCATCGCCCGCCGTGCCCGGCTTGCAGGGCAGATGAAACAAGGCGTTGCGATCATTCCCACCGCGACCGAGCTTGCCCGCAACGCAGATTCGAATTTCCCTTTCCGCTTTGACAGCTCCTTCTTTTACCTGACAGCCTTTCCCGAACCAGACGCCATCGTGGTGATCGTGGCCGGGCCGCAGCCCATGAGTATCCTGTTCTGCCGGGAAAAAGACCCGGAGCGGGAGATCTGGGATGGCTATCGATACGGCCCCGAGGCGGCCAAAGCGAAATTCGGGTTTGATGAGGCGTGGCCTCTGGCTGAGATGGATCAACGGATACCCGAGATATTGCATCATCAGTCCTGTCTCTACTCGGCCTTCGGTGTGGACGCCAGCTGGGATCAGCGTGTCAGTGGTTGGTTGCAGGCCACCCGTCGCCTATCAGTCCGCGCCCATGTTGGCCCCACGGAGCTGCGAGATTGGCGCACCCTGGTCGATGAGATGCGCCTGATCAAAGATGAGCAGGAGCTGGGTGTGATGCGGCGGGCGGCGGCGATTTCAGGTGATGCCCATGTCCGTGCCATGCGTTTCGCCAAGCCGGGTTGCTTCGAATATGAGGTCGAGGCCGAGCTGATGCATGAATTCTACCGCCGTGGCAGTCGGGCCCCGGCCTATGGCAGCATCGTCGCTGCTGGGGCCAATGCTTGCGTGTTGCACTACGAGACCAACAATGCCGTGTTGAACGATGGGGATCTGTTATTGATCGATGCAGGGTGCGAGCTGGAAGGTTATGCCAGCGATATCACCCGTACCTTTCCGGTCAATGGCAAATTCAGCGGGCCACAGCGGGATGTCTACGAGATCGTGCTGGCCGCCCAGCAGGCAGCGATTGACTTGATCCGCCCTGGTGCGCTGTGGAGCGATCCGCATCTGGCTGCCGTCAAAGTCCTGGCGCAAGGCATGTTGGACCTGAAATGGCTGGAGGGCTCTCTGGATGCGGTGATCGAGTCTGAAGCCTATCGACAGTTCTATATGCATCAGACCGGGCACTGGCTGGGGTTGGACGTGCATGACGTCGGAGACTATAAGCAGCAGGATAGCTGGCGGGCGCTTCAGCCAGGTATGGTGATGACCGTTGAGCCCGGGCTCTATGTGCGGCCAACGGACAAGGTTCCAGAGGCTTTCTGGCATATCGGCATCCGTATCGAAGACGATGTGGCCATCACCACAACCGGCCACGATGTATTGACCGCTGGCACCCCGAAGACCATCGCAGATATTGAAGCCACCATGGCAACGCGTTGAACAAGGATCACGAGGAAGCGGTCATGACCAATCAGATTGCCCAATTACCTGATCATCTCGACATCGCCATCGTCGGTGGCGGCCCTGTGGGTGCGGCTCTGGCCTTGTCATTGCAGGATGCCGGCCTGCATGTGGCCGTGCTGGAGGCTCGGGCAGGTGAGCCCAAACCCGACCCACGCGCCCTTGCCCTGTCATGGGGGAGTGTCCAGACGCTTGAGCGGCTTGGCGCCTGGCAGGGGTTGCAGGAGTCCACACCGATCAAGACTGTTCATGTTTCGCAGCGGAGTGGGTTTGGGCACGCGACTTTGTCGTGTGAAGAGCTGGATGTGCCTGCTCTGGGTTATGTGGTGAATTATGGGGACTTGGCTGGCGCACTGCATCGCCGCCTGTTGCAAGCGCCTGTCCACTATCAGCAAGGGGTACAGCTGGATACGGTCAAGGCACTGCCAGGCTATGTGGCCATGCGTCTGAATCAAGGCCATAAACAGAAAATGGTGACAGCCAGCTTGCTGGTGGTGGCCGATGGCGGCAAAAGCCTGACGACCTTGCCCGGCATCGAGCGTCGCATGCAGGATTATGGGCAGCATGCTGTGATCTGCGATGTCAGGACAGATCAGGCCCAGCGTTGGGTGGCCTATGAACGGTTTTCCGAACAGGGCCCGATGGCTTTGCTGCCGCGTGGCGAGGGGTTCACGGTGGTGTGGACTTGCGGCAATGATGAGGTGGAAGCCTGCATGGCATTGTCGGATGAGGTGTTCCTGGCGCAGCTGCAAGGCAGGATGGGGGATCGGGCTGGGCGTTTCATCTCCACCGGGCCGCGTGCATCCTTCCCGCTGGCTTTGCGGCGGCTGGTCAGCCCAGTGGGCGTGCGCACGGTGCTGATCGGCAACGCGGCCCAGGTGTTGCACCCCGTCGCCGGACAAGGTTTCAATCTTGGCCTACGTGATGCGATCGCATTGGCGGATGTCGTGGCCTCGACAGCGCGCGACACGCTGGGGACGCAGCCCATGCTGAATCGGTACGCCAAGGTGCGTAAGCTGGATGCGACCACCACGACGGCCTTTACCGACAGCCTGATCAAATTATTTGCCTTGCCGGGCAGCCTCGCCAGCTCGGCAAGAGGCAGCGGCTTGGCCTTGCTGGATTTGGTGCCCGCCGCCCGCAAGCGTTTTACGCAACATATGGTATTTGGAGCCGGGGCATGAGTGATCTGCAAAGTGATGTCATCATCGTAGGTGCAGGGCTGGTTGGCAGCAGCTTGGCCCTGGCCTTGGCCGGAAGCAGGCTGCGGGTGACGTTGATCGATGGGCGGGCACCCGCTCCCTTGCCCGAGGATGATTCCTGGGATACGCGGATCTATGCCATCAGCCCAGGTAGCCAGCAATTCCTGACAGAGCTGGGTGCCTGGCAGCGTATGCCGGGAGATCGTCTGTCGCCGGTCAGCCAGATGAAGGTGCGCGGCGATGCCCAAGATGCCTGCTTGGCTTTTTCGGCAGCCGATGTGCGGGTTCCTCAACTGGCCTGCATACTGGAAAACCGGCTGCTGCAGGATGCGCTGTGGCAAGCTGTCAAAGCGGCGGACAATGTGCAGATCATCTGCCCTGCAGAGCCCACCCACATGGCGCTGGATGGCCATGCGGCTTCGTTGACACTGGCGGATGGGCGGGTGATTGAAGGTCGATTGCTGGTCGGTGCTGACGGTGCGAATTCCTGGGTGCGTGCCCAGGCTGGTATCACCGCTGCGCCCCGCCTCTACCAGCAAAAAGGTGTGGTGGCCAATTTCGCGTGTGAGCGCCATCATGGACAGGTCGCTCGTCAGTGGTTCTTCCCGGACGGTATCCTGGCATGGCTGCCGTTGCCTGGGAACCTTATGTCAATGGTATGGTCTACCTGGGATGCGCAAGCGGACGAGCTGGTCGCTCTTGATGCAGACATCCTGTGTGAGCGGGTCGCCCAGGCTGGCAACCACGAGCTGGGCAAGCTCAAGCTGGTGACTCTCGCCGCGGCCTTCCCGCTACGGTTGTTGCATCTTGATCGTATCGTCTCGCATCGGCTAGCGCTGGTGGGGGATGCCGCCCACAATGTCCACCCACTGGCTGGGCAGGGCGTCAATCTGGGCTTTCAGGATGCATGCATCCTTGCTCGCGTCCTGAAGGCCGCCGGGGCTGGCGAAGACATCGGGGAGCATTTGCTGCTGCGCCGCTACGAGCGGGCGCGCAAAGAAGATATCCTGGCCATGCAGACTGTGACGGATGGTCTGCAGCGCCTGTTCAATAACGACAACAGCCTACTTGGCTGGTTGCGTAATACAGGTCTGGCATTGACAGACCGCTTGGGCCCGATCAAGCATCGGCTGATTCGTCATGCACTAGGTTCTGTTGACATGGTTTCCTAGTCCGCGTTGGCCGGTGTTGGGCCTGTGCCGTTGTCGCAAGCCGCTTGCATGGATCATGATGTGGCGTCGTCTTGCTGCCGGGCTCGGGTGCAAGATCAGGCCAGCCCGATGGGTAGAGATGGGAGGTGGGGCGGTCCATTGTTGTCACGCGCTGGCATGGCCCGCCATGCAGCGCATGTGGTACGTGGTCTTGCCCTCAACCCGCTTTGGCACAAGTTTAGGGAAACCGTGTCAGCAGAACCTTGAAATACATTGGAGAAATCGTTGAGTACATTCATGTTGAAAGTTGGGCGTGTGAGCGCCTCGGTGGCGGTGACATTGGCGCTGGCGGCCTGCCTGCCGAATTCCACCGTGGCGGCGGATAAGCAAGCGGACAAAGGCCCGGTCAAGCCTGCGGTGGCTGAGGACATCAAGAAAAAGCTGGCAGAACGCCTGCCCAATGTCAAAATCGATAGCGTGGCCAACACGCCGATCAGCGGCTTGTACGAGGTGGTGGTCAACAAGCGCGATATCGTCTACGTGGATCGCGAAGCCAAGTATCTGATGGATGGCAATCTGGTTGATCTGTCGGTGCGCAAGAGCCTGACAGAAGAGCGGGCGGCTGATCTGCGCCGTGTCGATTTCGGCACGCTGCCATTCGACGATGCCATCAAAGTGGTCAAGGGCAAGGGTGAGCGTAAGCTGGCGGTGTTCTCTGACCCGGATTGCCCATTCTGCAAGCGTCTGGAAGCCTCGTTGAAGGATATGGATAACGTCACCATCTATACCTTCCTCTACCCGCTGGCCCAATTGCACCCCGACGCACCCCGTAAATCCGCCCTGGTCTGGTGCGCGGCGGATCGTGTCTCGGCATGGAATGCATTGATGCATGAGGGCAAGCTGCCGGAAGGCGAAGGCAAATGTGATACCCCGCTGGCCAAGATCGCCAGCCTGGCAGAGCAATATGGCATCAGTGGCACACCGGGTATCGTGTTCCCGAATGGCAAGCTGGTGCCAGGGGCCATTTCTCGCGAACAGATCGAAAAAGAGCTGGGCGCGGGCAAGTAACCGTGTGATGGGGCGCTCTGCAAGGTGGCAAGCTTGACGACAGGGCGTTCCATATTGAATTTGATGACAGCGCTATCGCTATCCTTGGCGCTGCATTACCTGTTGATCTTTGGGTTGACTGCCTATGGTGATCGGCCCAGCAGCCAGTCCCGGCAATCCATCTCTGTCCACCTGTCCAAGGTGGATCGCAAGATGGTGGCGCCTGCCAGCCCAGCCAAGGCAACGCCGCTTTCCGTGCCACAATCCAAGCTGAAGCTGCCTAAGCAAAGCCCCCCCCCGCCTTCCGCCCACACATCGCTGCCCACCATGTTGGGCGAGACGCAGGCCACCGCTTCGCCTGAAGAGAGCCCGGGTTCACCGGCAGTGGTGTTGCCTGAGCCTGTACCGTTCATGCCCAGCCTGGGGATCATTGAAGCGCCCGATCTGACCTATTACCCCTCGGCTGAGGTGGACGAGCCCGCCGTGCCGACGGAGCCGATTACCCCGTTTCTGCCAGTGTGGGCACTGAAGAACCCGGACAAGGAGATCAATGGTCGGGCGTTGTTGCGGCTATGGGTCGATGAAAAAGGTGAGGTAGAGAAAGTCGATGTGGTGGAATCGAACCCATCAGACCTGATGGATGACAATGCGCTGTATGTCTGGCGCCATGCCAAGTTCAACCCAGCCATCAAGAATGGCAAGGCAGTGCGCAATCAAAAGCTGATCGAGGTCACCTTTGGTGATGTCACCAAAGTTTCGCCCGATCAGCTGATGGTGGTCGAGCAGCCTAGTGCACCGGGTTCGGATGGCGCTGGTGAATCGCCTCGATTTCGCTCAAAACGGGATCACTGAGCTGTAAGCTCGCACTGTTGATGTTTTCGGCCAGCTGGTTGAGATTGGTGGCGCCGATGATATTGCTGGCGACGAACCAACGGCTGGTCACAAAGGCGAGCGCCATCTGGGCCGGGGACAGGCCATGCTCCCGTGCCAGCTTCACGTAGGCGGCGGTGGCCTCTTGCACATAGGGTTTTTGATAACGCCCACCAAATTGCGGGAACTGGTTCAGACGGCCCGTTGCCTGCGGGTTATCCAGATATTTGCCCGATAACAGGCCGAATGCCATCGGGCTATAGGCCAGCAGCCCCACCTGCTCATGATGGCAGGTTTCAGCCAAGCCCATTTCAAAGGTCCGGTTCAACAGGCTGTAGGCATTCTGGATGGTCACGATACGTGGCAGCTGCAGGCTGTCTGCGATCCGCGTGAATTGGCATACCCCCCAGGGGGTTTCATTGCTGACACCAATGTAGCGTATTTTTCCTTCTTCGATCAGCGTTGCCAACGCGGCCAGCTGGGTCTCGATATCGGGCGAAGGGCGTTGCTGCGTCGGATCATAGCCGACTTGCCCAAACATGGGCACATAGCGGGCGGGCCAGTGCAGTTGGTACAGATCGATGTATTCGGTTTGCAGGCGTTTGAGGCTGGCCTCCACCGCCATGCGGATCTGACGGGCATCGAGGCGTGGGGTTTCACCCCCCCGCACCCATTCCAGGCCCCGAGAAGGGCCGACCACCTTGGTGGCGATCACCAATTTACTGCGATCCTGCCGTTTCAGCCAGGTACCCAGATAACGCTCCGTCGATCCTTGCGTCTCGGGGCGGGCGGGGACTGGATACATTTCAGCTGCATCGATGAAGTTGATCCCGCGCGAGATCGCGTAGTCAAGCTGGCTATGGGCTTCATCTTCCGTGTTCTGCTCTCCCCAGGTCATAGTACCCAGGCAGAGTCGGGAGACAGTGAGATTGCTATGGGGTAACGAAAGCATTTGCATGATGACCTTCCTGATTCGGTGTCGGTTCTGTTGAAACAGTGCCAGCAGAGCCTTGTCGGCAGATCAGCCATCATAGCCGATCTTGACGTGGTGTATAGGGGAGTGATGACGCGGTGTTGCCGACGATAACATGCGGCATGAGCGCAGACATGGCACTTGCGGAGAATCCACACTTCAGCCAAGAATGGCGACACCCCTTACTGACAAAGAGTTTTCCCATGCACTTTGACTTTGATCATGTGATCGATCGCCGTGACAGTGATAGCCTCAAGTGGCAGCGCTATGCCCAACAGGACATCATCCCCATGTGGGTGGCCGACATGGATTTTCCCGCTGCGCCAGTCATCCAGGCTGCGCTGCAGGCCCGCGTGGAGCAGGGGATCTATGGTTATGGTCTGCCGCCAGCGGGCTTGATCACAGCGCTGATCGACTACCACAAGAACCGTCACGGTTGGCTCATCCACCCAGAGTGGCTGGTGCCCTTGCCCAGCCTGGTGACAGGTTTGAATCTGGCCGCACGAGCGGTGGGCGAGCCGGATGGCAGGGTGGTCATGGCCACGCCGGTGTATCCCAAATTCCTCAGTGCACCGACCGAGGCGGGCAAGACACGCGTCACCGTTCCGCTCAAGCAGGTCGAAGGACGATGGGAGTGGGACTGGCCAGCTTTGGACACGGCGCTGCAAGGGGCGGATCTACTGTTGCTGTGCAACCCCCATAACCCGGTTGGCCGGGTGTGGCGACGGGATGAGCTGGCGCAGATCCATGCCTTGTGCGCGAAGCATGGCGTGGTCGTCTGCTCGGACGAGGTGCATTGTGATCTGGTGCTGGCGGATGATGTGCAGCATTGCAGCTATGCCACGCTGGGCGAGCAGGCACTCGATCAGAGCATGATTTTGTTGGCACCGAGCAAGACCTGGAATCTGGCGGGCCTGGGGTGTGCAATGGCAGTGATTCCAAATGCAACATTGCGCAGGCAATATCTCAAAGCCATGCTGGGCCTCGTGCCCCATGTCAACGTGCTGGGTTACGCAGCCGCCGAGGCGGCCTATCAGCATGGAGAGCCGTGGCGGCAGGCGTTGATCGACTACCTGCGTGGCAACCTTGATGCGGTCACGCAGGCATTGGATGGCTACCACGGCTTGCGGCTGACACGTTGTGAGGCCACTTACCTGGCCTGGATCGACTGCCGTGACGCCGGGATCACATCGCCCACCGCGTTTTTTGAATCAGTCGGGGTGGGGATCTCGGATGGCGCGGAATTTGGCAGCCCAGGCTTTGCCAGGTTGAATTTTGCCTGCCCGCGTAGCGTGTTGGAGCGCGCGTTGCAGCGGATCAGAACGGGTTTGGCAGCACGCACTGGTCAATAATACGATTGATTGATTGTTGAACAATTGATCAATTGAGGCCGATCGGGCACAGTAAGCCACTTTGGAACGTGCCCGATACAGGTTGAGCGCAAGATGACTTTCATACCCCAAGATTCGCTGACAGAGCAGATTGCCCGTTACCTGGGGCACCAGATCATCACCGGGCATTTGAAGCCAGGGGAACGGATTCAGGAGATGCGGATCGCCAGTGAGCTGAACGTCAGCCGAGGCTCGGTCCGCGAAGCGTTGCTGATCCTCGCCCGTCGCCACTTGATCGAAATCCTGCCTCGACGTGGGGCTGTGGTGTCAGCACTGACCGAGGTTGAGATCCGCAGCCTGTATGAGCTGTGGTTCATGCTGCTGAAAAAGGTCGCCATGAATGCCGCAATCATGTGGCAGGACGATGAGTTGGCGCAATTCACGGCACTGATCAAAGAGATGGGCGAATACGCCGAGCGCAACGATCTGGAACGTTTCTACGACAAGCTGTCGGTCTTCCTGACGGTGATCTACCCTTATGCCAACAACAGCTTCATGGTGCAGGTCATGGAAGATCTGCTGCCGACTGGCAAACGCTGTTCCTATATGGTCTTTCGCCTGGGCAAAAGCGAACTGATGCGATTGTATGAATCATTCGTCCATGTCATGGATAAAGTGCTTAAACGAGATGCGGAAGGGGCCGGGCAGCTGGTCGAGCAGATTGGTGCCGAGCAGTTGAAATTGGCGCTGGATGCCCTGAGAGTGCAGGTTGCGCAATAATATTGCGCAATGGTGAAAATTGGTGCTGCAGAATTGCGCAGTCACTGTCATAATGACCTTCGTGCGTCGAAATTGTTGCGACGCGATCACGGATTGACTTTGAGCTGGAAGCATCATGAGACGTAGAACAGACGATATACATATCAAAGAAATCAAAGAGTTGACCCCGCCGATCTATTTGATCGAAACCAACCCGATCACCGATACCGCATCGCATACGGTCTATAACGCCCGCCAGGCGATCAGCCGCTTGCTGTGTGACCAGGACGACCGCCTGTTGGTGGTGATCGGCCCTTGCTCGATCCACGATACCGAAGCCGCCTTGGAATACGCCGGTAAGCTGAAAGGCTTGCGCGACGAGCTGGCCGAAGACCTGGAAGTGGTGATGCGGGTGTATTTCGAAAAGCCCCGTACCACAGTCGGCTGGAAAGGTTTGATCAACGACCCCTACCTGGATGACAGCTTCGAGATCAACGACGGCCTGCGCACAGCCCGTAAGCTGCTATTGTCCATCAACGACCTGGGCGTGCCGGCTGGGACTGAGTTCCTCGACATGATCTCGCCGCAGTATTTTGCCGATCTGATCAGCTGGGGGGCGATTGGTGCCCGCACCACCGAGTCACAGGTGCATCGTGAGCTGTCATCCGGGCTGTCTTGTCCGGTCGGCTTCAAGAATGGTACTGATGGCAATTTGAAGATCGCGGTCGATGCCATTCGCGCAGCCCAGGTGCCGCACCATTTCCTGTCGGTGACCAAGCTCGGCCATTCCGCCATCGTATCGACCACCGGCAACCCTGATTGCCATGTGATCCTGCGTGGTGGTAAAGAGCCCAACTATGATGCGGCAAGTGTGGATGCGGCAGCTAAAGAGCTGGAGAAGGTTGGCCTCTCGCCCAAATTGATGGTGGATTTCAGCCATGCCAACAGCCGTAAGGACTATCGTCGGCAGATGGAGGTGACTGATGACGTGGCCAACCAATTGGCCGCCGGTGAGAAGCGGATTTTCGGTGTCATGATCGAGAGCCATCTGCAAGAGGGGCGACAAGATCTGATCCCTGGCAAAGAATTGTGCTACGGTCAAAGCATTACCGATGCCTGCATTGGCTGGGCCGACACCGAGGTGGCGTTGCGCCGATTGGCTTCGGCAGTGCGTGAGCGCCGTGCCAACGCTTGCGCACAATGATGCCCTAGGCGCTGCCCCACTGGCATCGGGCGAGCCTCAGGACTGCAGACGGCGCGTTTTCGCGCCGTTTTGTATGGAGACCACGAATGCTTGCAATCACCCCGCTGGGCGAGTGGCTGGACTATTGGCGGCTGCGGGCGCCGTCCCGAGAGGCGTTGATCGAGGCGGATACTGGGGCTCGTTGGAATTATCAGCAACTGGCCGATGCCTGTGACCGGCTGACGGGCGCGCTACGCGCAGAGCGGGTTGCGGCGGGTGACCGGGTTGCCTTGCTCGCCCGTAATCGGGTGGAAACCATCCTGTTGTTGTTTGCCTGTGCCCGCCTGCGGGCGGTGCTGGTGCCTTTGAATACCCGCCTGACCGCTGCCGAGCTGACCGGTTTGTTGCAAGACGCAGAGCCCTGCCTGTTGCTCCATGACGACACGCAGGCGGCAACCATTCCACGGTTGCAGCACGCCTGCCCGGCCAAGCCGCTTACCGATCTGCAAGCATTGGCGGGCAGCCCGGCACCATTGTCACAGACTGACCCCGAGCAACCGGTGCTGATGTTGTACACATCTGGAACGACGGGGAAGCCCAAGGGCGCGCTGCTTTCCCAGCGCATGGTGTGCTGGAATGCCATCAATACCTCGATCAGCTGGGATCTGTCCGGGGCGGACAGCACCATCATCCATACGCCGTTTTTCCACACCGGCGGCCTGCACGTCTTGACCACCCCACTGCTGCTGCGGGGGGGGCGGCTGGTGCTGTTGCCGGTTTTCGACCCCGAGCAAGTGCTGCATTGGTTGGAGACGGCACGCATCAGCACGCTGTTTGCTGTACCCACTATGTTCCAGCGGCTGCTGGATTCCCCCGCCTTCGCTGACACCGATCTGAGCCACCTGCGCTTTTGCATCAGCGGTGGCGCACCTTGCCCGGTCGAGTTGATCGAGCGCTATCAGGCACGGGGCGTGGTGTTCATTCAAGGCTACGGCTTGACCGAAGCGGGCCCCAATTGCTTTACGCTACCTGCGCACGATGCGCTGGCCAAACAGGGCTCGGTGGGTTTCGCCAATTTTGCGACCCGGGCGCAAGTGGTCGATGAAGCAGGGCACCCTGTGCCTGTGGGCTCAGTGGGTGAGCTGTGGCTGGCCGGGCCGACGCTGTGTAGTGGATACTGGCGGAATCCGTCGGCAACCCGGCAGCTGTTTCAGGATGGCTGGCTGAAAACCGGTGATCTGGTGCGGCAGGACGCAGAGGGATATACCTGGATTGTCGATCGCAAGAAGGATATGTACATCTCAGGCGGAGAAAATGTCTATCCTGCAGAAATAGAAGCCGTCTTGTTGCAATTTCCCGCCATTGCCGAGGCTGCCGTCGTCGCACGGCCAGATGCCGAATGGGGCGAGGTGGGTGTGGCCCACCTGGTGCTGAAACCCGGTCAGGTGTGGGATGAAGCAGCCTTGCGCGCATTTCTGCAGACCCGGCTGGCGCGTTTTAAGCAACCCAAGACATATTGCATCGAGACGATGTTGCCACGCACCACGACCGGCAAGATCCAGAAAAATCAACTGAAGGAGATTTGATGCCGCTGGCCGAGCTGAACACAACCGAGCTGTATTACGAGCTGCATGGAAATGGACGCGATGTGGTGGTGCTGCTGAATGGTATCTCGATGAGCACGGCGGCATGGGGGCTTCAGGTGCCGGCTTTGGTCGCAGCGGGTTTTCGGGTGTTGTGCTACGACCTGCGTGGGCAATGGCAGTCCGGCAAGCCCCAGCAAGATGCCTATACCATGCCACAACATGCCGATGACTTGGTGGGGCTGCTGAGCCACCTCGATATCGAAGCCGCTCATCTGGTGGGTATCTCCTATGGTGGTGCTGTTGCCCAGCATGTGGCCATCGGCCATCGCAGTCGGCTGCGAAAACTGGTGCTGGCCGACACCTTGGCCTGGTCGGATGAAGTCAACAACGTGGTGGCTGACACGTGGTTCGCCGCCGCCAACAGCGGGCACCCCACCTTGCGCTTCGATGTCGGGTTGGCCATGACATTCGGCAACACCTACCTGCGGCACAACCCCGTGTTGATTGCCAAGATGCGTGAATTCGCCGCCAATCAGCCTTGGGCGCCGCTGGCCCGCCTGATCAATGGCATGCGGATGCATGACGTGCGCGATCATCTGTCGCAGATCAAGGCTGATACACTTGTCATAATTGGAGAGGATGATCGATTTACACCGCTTTATCATTCACGGCTGCTGGCGGATCGCATTCCATCTGCTAAACTCGCGGTGATTGAGGATTGCGGCCATGCATCTTGCCTTGAGCGCCCAGAGGCCTTCAACAAGCTGGTGCTGGATTTTCTTGCCACATAGAGCCCACTCCGATCATTGTTGTGCCCGCCACAACAGCCCCGCGAAGCCTGCCTGATCACGTCAGGCGAGCTGGCGGGTGAGATAGGTTGCTGCTCACCACTAAATGCATTGAACACATGAACGCCGATAGCACTCCTGCCAGCTCACTCCCGCGCATTCTCGTCGCTGATGATTCGCGCATCGTCCGTGCCACCATCCGCAAACATCTTTCTGGTGTGTTCGACATCATCGAAGCCGTGGATGGAGAGGATGCCTGGTCGATTTTGAAGGCACATCCGAACATCCAGGTGTTGATTTCTGACTTGGGCATGCCCAATCTGGATGGTTTCGGCCTGCTGCAACGGATTCGTACCACCGAAGACGCACAATTACGCAAATTGCCGGTGATCGTGATTTCGGGTGATGAGGAAGAGGAGGTGAAACGACGTGCCGTCGGGATGGGGGCCAGTGACTTCATCACCAAATCCACTGATCGTACCGAGCTGATCGCACGTGTCACTGCCAATGTGCAGCGTGCCGAAACCGAGGCTGCACTCGATGAGAGCCGCGCCGAGCTTGATAAGAAAGCTGCAGAAGATGCGACGACCGGCCTGGGGACTCGCAATCTGCTGGAGCACAATACCCGCCAAGCAATTGCGCACGCCGCCCGCCACCATCAACGCGTGATTCTGTTGTTGCTGCAGTTGGATCGTTACGAGGAGACGGCAGCACGGTTCGGTCAGGCCGTGTCGGATCAGATCCTGAAAGCATTGGCGAAATTGCTGGCCTCCAAGGTTCGCGGTGAAGACACCATTGTCCGGCTGGGTGATTCATCTTTTGGCGTGTTGTCGGCCAGCCATGCAGCAGGTGAGGAAATGATCCTTGCCGAACGCCTGCGCACCGCGCTGGAAGGGGCGCGTATCAATTTCAAAGGCCACATCCTGCGGTACACCGCCAGTGTTGGTGTGCTGAACACTGAGCCTAATATTGAGGCAGAAGAAGCCTTCAGCATCGCGGAGGCCCGGATGAACGCCGCCATCAAGGCCGGTGGCAATCGCGTGTTGGCGCAGGATGTAACACCTCACCCATTGATCAAACCTGATCTCGCAGGTGCGCTGGCCTTGATCCGTGAAGGGAAGGTGCAGGATGTCGTGCCCTTTGCCGCAGAGCTGCTGGGTGAAATGATGCCCTTGCTGAATATCGCCAATCAGCAATTGTTACTGGGGTTGTCGATGGACAAGCTGCGTGAGAAGGCCCGCTGAAACAGCGTGCCAGATGGATCGCCACCCCAATGAACAAGGGCTGCAGATGCAGCCCTTGTTCATTGGGGCCATCGCCCGGTTTGGGTGAGGATGGCCGAACCAGGTCAGCGAAGCCTGGGGGTCAATGATGATATGGGGCATCGCCTTCCGCTGGCATGAGGCCACGTTTGATCGCGTTGCGATGCATTTGATAGATGATTGTCATCACAATCATCAGCAAGCAGCCAAACCCGATGATGATGGCGTACATGGGTGGCATATCACCCTTCTTGAAATAGGCGGCGGCAACAGGGTTGATATCAGCGGGCAACGGATGGCTGAAGAACTTCACCAGCAGGGCATGTATGCCCACCATGACCAGAATGCCCAGGTTTTCGTTGAAATTCTGCACCGCAATCGAGTGCCCGGCCCCCATGATGGAATGCCCTCGGTGTTGCAGCATCGCGTTCAATGGCACCACAAAAAAGCCAGACAGGGCACCCACGATGACCATCAGGCTGGCCGCCACGCTGACCTGATTCACAAATAGCATGCTGATTACGAACACCCCCATGGCGATGCCTGCAGGCAGCACCCTGAACGCCTGTTTGAGTGGGATGTAGAAGCTGGCTGCCGCAGCACCCAGAATGGTGCCCACCGCAACAACAGCCACCAGCTGGGTTGCCTTTTCGAAAGGGATGCCCAGCCAGATGATCGACCAATTGATCACCACCAGCTGCATGGTCCGGCCCGCACCCCAGAACAAGGTGGTAACAGCAAGAGAGAGACCGCCCTGTGGGTCTCGCCACAATTTCCGCACACATGTCCAGAATTCACGCACCAGATACTTCGGGCTGTAGTGCAAGGGATGGATTTCTACATCCAGCTTGGGAATGTAGAGATTGATCCATGATGCGGCCAGATAGATCAGCGCCAGCACTGAAATGGCAAAGGTGGGCGTATCCAGCGAACCGATCACCGGCACGCTATGTACCAGATGATCAATCCGCTCACTGACCAGAAAGCCACCCAATACTGTCCCGAAGATGATGGCGCTGACGGTTGCGCCCTCCAGCCAGCCATTGGCAGCCACCAGCTTTTCATGGGGCAGGTATTCGGTGACGATGCCGTACTTGGCAGGTGAATAGGCTGCTGCGCCAAAGCCAACCAGTGCATAGGCCAACAGCGGCGGCGCACCCACCAGCATGCCTACACAGCCCGCCAGCTTGATGCCATTGCAGATCAACATCGCACGCCCCTTGGGCATCGAATCGGCAAAAGAGCCGGCGAAGGGGGCAAGCAGCACATAAGAGACAGTGAAACACCACAACAACATCGACTGATGCCATTCCGGTGCATGTTGAAAGTTGAGTAGTGCCAGGGCGGCGATGAACAGTGCGTTGTCTGCCAGAGCAGATAAGAACTGGGCGCCCAGAATGATAAAGAATCCGCGGTCCATCATGAGGTCGGCACGCCCGATCGAGCAATGCCGAATGATTGAAAACCGGGTTTATACCATGTTTCAACAACCATCGTGACGAACCTATCTCAAGAAATGCAATAAAACACGTGGACGATACCGCTGGCGGGATCGTTCCCAATATAGGCCAAGCGGAGAGCGGCAGTATGTTGCAGGCTGATCCGGTAGCGTATTGTGTTGCCGCGCGGTCGCCCCGGCGGGTTGCGTCCCCTGCATCATCTCCCCGCCAGGCCTGGCTCCGACCAACACACCATGCTGCATGTCAGCTATGTCTGGGCCAAGACTGATAAATCGGAAATAAGCTTATCTCTTTTACGTATTGACAATATCTTGGCAGAGCAGGAAGAATCACCGGCTGTGCTCAGCAGAATCACACGCAGATGGTTTGAGCCAGATGGCCTGGGTTTTTTGGCATGGCTTCATGTCTCGTGCTGGTCTGGCTCAGAGCAAAACAGCCCGCCAGACGCACTGAGCCGAATGTTGGAGCAAGCTGTGGTTGCCACTCGTCGATATAGCCAGCTATATGCCTCGTGACACCGGGCTCTGCTCAAGACACGATTCGGCGGTGATATGACGCGGTGTCATACAGCCTGGTGACCAGAATCACTTAACTGAAACAAACGTGGAAAAACGATGGCGCTAATCGTACAGAAATATGGCGGTACATCGGTCGGCAACCCGGAACGGATCAAAAATGTTGCCAAACGAGTCGCCAAATGGAAAGCCCAAGGGCATCAGATCGTAGTGGTGGTTTCTGCCATGAGTGGCGAAACCAACCGACTGATTGCACTGGCCAAGGAAATTCAAGCCCAGCCGGATCCGCGTGAACTGGATGTGATCGTGTCAACAGGCGAGCAAGTAACCATCGGCTTGCTCGCCATGGCGCTCAAGGATGCCGGTATCGATGCCAAAAGCTATACCGGTGGTCAAGTCCGCATTCTGACAGACAGTTCGTTCACCAAAGCCCGTATCATCGAAATCGACGAGCACAACATGCGCGCCGATCTCGAAGCCGGGCGCGTCGTCATCGTCGCTGGTTTCCAGGGCGTTGATGAACACGGCAACATCACCACCCTGGGACGTGGTGGCTCAGATACCACCGGCGTGGCCCTGGCGGCGGCGCTCAAGGCCGACGAGTGCCAGATCTATACCGACGTGGATGGGGTGTACACCACCGACCCACGGATTGTGCCCGAAGCACGTAAGCTGGATCGCATCACCTTTGAAGAAATGCTGGAAATGGCCAGCATGGGCTCCAAAGTCCTGCAGATCCGCTCAGTTGAATTTGCCGGTAAATACAAGGTCAAGCTGCGCGTATTGTCCAGCTTCGAAGATGCTGGCGAAGGCACATTGATTACCTTTGAGGAAGACGAAGAAATGGAAAAGGCTGTCATCTCCGGCATTGCGTTCAACCGTGATGAAGCAAAGATCAAGATCACCGGCGTACCTGACAAACCCGGCATCGCCTACCAGATTCTAGGCCCCGTTGCCGATTCAAACGTCGATGTGGATGTGATCATCCAGAACACAGGCGAAGATGGCACCACCGACTTCTCCTTCACCGTTCATCGTAACGATTACGCCAAGACCTTGAAGATCCTGGAAGGTGTCCAGTCCCATATCGGTGCGAAAAGCGTCAGCGGCGATGACAAGATCGCCAAGGTGTCCGCCGTGGGCATCGGCATGCGCTCCCATGTGGGCGTGGCATCGACCATGTTCCGGACACTGGCGGAAGAAGGAATCAACATCCAGATGATTTCGACCTCAGAGATCAAAATCTCGGTCATCATCGACGAGAAATATCTGGAGCTGGCGGTTCGCGTTCTGCACAAGGCATTCGGCTTGGATCAGCCTGTCTAACCAGCTGCTCGACACCAGACTACTCAACAGCCCGCCAGTCGGGCTGTTTTTTTCAGTGGCGTCGGCAGAGTTCCACTCTGGCGTTGACTCAGCCATGTCCTCGTATCCAGAAGACTGTCAAAGCGTGCGGCGCTTCCGTGGCAGATGAGTCGATATCCCAAGCAGGGTGAGGGACATGGAAACAATCGACTCATGTGGTGGATTGGCAATGGATTCAGCGGGTGCCAGGGGTAGGTTCAGGGAGGCTTTGCATCATAAACATCCTGTAAGCAAAATTTTTTATCGGTTTGTATCAATCTGATCAATTTCGATTGTGAAATATAAGTTACTAATTTGCCTGTAACTTGTGCCAATTGGCCTGCGGCGAGGCATGACGTGCCAATCGAGATTTGCTGAGAAAATGAAAAAAGGTGTTGACGGGTAGGGGGCTACTAAGTAATATAGCGCCTCTTTCGAGAACGGAGAAATGGCCGAGAGGTCGAAGGCACTCCCCTGCTAAGGGAGCATACGGGCTAAAACTCGTATCGAGGGTTCGAATCCCTCTTTCTCCGCCAACATAGCGCACCCGTAGCTCAGCTGGATAGAGTACTTGGCTACGAACCAAGGGGTCGGGCGTTCGAATCGCTCCGGGTGCGCCAGTTGAAAAAGCATGTTCTTGAAAATGCATCCGTAGCTCAGCTGGATAGAGTACTTGGCTACGAACCAAGGGGTCGGGCGTTCGAATCGCTCCGGATGCGCCAATTACAAGCCGCTGTCGAAAGACAGCGGCTTTTTCATTTCCCGGCTTTGTTCGCGCAGGGTGGCGTGGTGCTGGTGGCAATGTGATGTCAATGGTTTCCAGTTGAGGCGTCGTTTGGAGAGTGTGTGACGCTCAGCCGACGCATACAGTACGCTACAGCCAGTGAGGAAATTGTGAATCATGCAAGCTGGCACCCAGGCGCAGGCTGTTGTTGCCTCGCTTGCAGCTTCCTTGCAAGGCACTGCTGATGTGCTGCGATCGTGGTCTTCGCCTCGGTGGTGGCGATGCCCACGAGAAGAGCGCCGCACCGCTGGGTGACAGCTTTATAATGTCCTATTCCGTGGCTGTGGCCATTTGCCGCCTTCAACCACATTGCCCGTCAAGGCTTGACAAGGTAGGAGAAAGCACCTGAGGCAGCTTGGCATCCAATGCCAAACACGTCGTGCCTTGCCATTCGCTACCGAGCACGCTATCAGATCAATCCACGAGGTATTCATGGCAGTAGATCAAGTCGAAGTCTCCCCAAAAACAGCCAAACCCGTTGCAGATGTCCAGCACACACCCATGATGCAGCAATATCTGCGTATCAAAGCAGATCACGCAGACAAGTTGGTGTTCTACAGGATGGGTGACTTCTATGAGCTGTTCTACGGTGATGCCGAGCTGGCTGCCAAGCTATTGGATATCACCCTGACCACGCGTGGTGCGTCGGGCGGTGTGCCGATTCGAATGGCAGGGGTGCCCTATCATTCAATGGAGCAATATCTGGCCAAATTGGTCAAGCTGGGGCAGTCGGTCGCCATTTGTGAGCAGATCGGTGATCCGAACACGTCAAAAGGCCCGGTTGAACGGAAGGTCGTGCGCGTGGTGACGCCGGGAACCTTGACGGACACGGCGTTATTGGATGAAAAACGCGACAATGTCCTATTGGCCATTCATGCCATCAAGGGGTTGGTGGGCTTGGCCTGGTTGTCATTGTCCTCAGGCGCATTCCGTCTGAAAGAGGTGCCAGCTGAGCAATTGGTGTCTGAGTTGGAGCGCATCCGACCAGCGGAAATCCTGTTGCCGGATGGCCTGCAATTGCCGGTGATCAGCCAGATGGGTTTGACTGGCAAGGCGCTCGCTGCATGGCACTTTGATACTGAAACCGCTCAACGCCTGCTGAAACAGCAATTCGGCACGCACGATTTGACCGGCTTCGGGTGCGATGGGCTGTTGCCCGCATTGGGGGCGGCTGGGGCGCTGGTGGATTATGCGCGGCAGACACAGGGCTCTGCTTTGCCGCATCTGACCGCGCTGGCGGTCGAGCGTGGCAATGAATACCTGGTGCTGGATGCTGCGACCCGCCGCAATCTGGAATTGACTGAGACCATTCGTAATGAATCTGCGCCGACATTGATGTCGGTATTGGATCAATGCGCCTCTGCCATGGGTAGCCGCTTGTTACGCCATTGGCTGCATCATCCATTACGGCAGCATGACCAGATCATCACCCGGCAACAAGCAGTGATCGAGTTGATGGAGCAGGATGCTGCCGGTGATGTTTTCGAGGTATTGAACCGCATGGCCGATATCGAGCGCATCACCGCCCGCATCGCCCTGCGTACCGCTCGCCCCCGCGACCTGTCTGGTTTGCGCGATGCATTGTTGCGCCTGCCTGAGTTGAACCCGATCCTGCAGGGTTTGCATGCTGAGTTATGGCAACCACTGCAAGCCGCATTGGTGGTTCCACCAGCCTGCATGAGCCTGCTGGCGTCAGCCTTGCAGGCTGAGCCGGCGGTGGTATTGCGTGAGGGAGGGGTCATCGCGGATGGCTATTCCGCCGAGTTGGACGAGCTGCGGGCGATTCAGACCAACTGTGGAGAATTCCTGCTGGCGCTGGAGGCCAGGGAGCGCGAGCGGACAGGGATTGCAACGCTGAAGGTGGAATTCAACCGGGTGCATGGCTTTTACATCGAGGTCAGCCGTGCGCAGGCGGACAATGTACCGGACGATTATCGGCGGCGTCAGACACTGAAAAATGCCGAACGCTTCATCACGCCTGAGTTGAAAACCTTTGAAGACAAGGCATTATCTGCTCAGGATCGAGCGCTGGCGCTGGAGAAGAGCCTGTATGAAGCTTTGCTCGATCAGCTGCAGACCCATCTGCAGTCTCTACAGCAGTTGGCAGCTGCGGTGGCGCAGCTGGATGTTCTGGCGTGTTTGGCCGAGCGTGCGTCTACGCTGAATTGGGTTGCCCCTCAATTTACGACAGAAACCGTCTTGGAGATCGATCAGGGCCGCCACCCGGTAGTGGAAAGTCAAATCGATCATTTCATCGCCAATGACACCCGCCTGGCCAGCACCCGCAAGCTGCTACTGATCACCGGCCCCAATATGGGCGGTAAATCAACCTATATGCGACAGAATGCGTTGATCGTGCTGCTCGCCCATGTGGGTAGCCTGGTCCCCGCCAGCCGTGCGCTGATCGGGCCGGTGGATCGCATCTTCACACGCATTGGCGCATCTGACGACCTGGCCGGTGGTCGGTCGACCTTCATGGTCGAGATGACCGAGACAGCCAATATTCTGCACCATGCCACCGAGCATAGTCTGGTGCTGATGGATGAGGTGGGGCGGGGTACCTCGACATTTGATGGGTTGGCTTTGGCCTATGCCATTGCGCGCCACCTGCTTGAAAAAAATGGCAGCTATACCCTGTTTGCCACCCACTATTTCGAATTGACACGTCTGAGCCAGGCCTTTCCCATGGCTGCGAATGTCCACCTTGATGCTGTTGAGCACAAAGATCGAATTGTGTTTTTGCACGCAGTGCAAGATGGGCCGGCCAGCCAGTCATATGGAATCCAAGTGGCCCAGCTGGCTGGTGTGCCGACACCCGTGATCCGATCCGCCAAGCGCCATTTGGCTGAGTTGGAGCAGATGGGGGCTGGCGGAGCTTTCCAGGGTGACTTGTTTGCATCGGCACCTGTTTATGAAGAGGTGAATGTAAGCTCGCCTGTTGTGGAGGCGTTGGCAGGGCTGGACCCAGATGCCTTGACACCTCGTCAGGCATTGGATGCGCTTTATCACCTCAAGACTTTGCTGAATGCGTGATCTATGCTTCAAGCTTCAGCCAAACGAGCATCGATTCCGCGTGCTGCTGGTGTGAGTGTGCAGTAGGCGATAGAGCGGTCGAACTGTTTGGCCTTGTGTCAGGGCGAGGCTTGGTGCCGGTGGTGGCTGCGTTGGTGTCAATGTATGGCAGACAGTGATTGGGGCCGGACACGAGCGCGTTCCAAGACGTTGTGAATCCAGGCTGACAGAGCATGAGGAAATGATGGTGTGCAATAGCAGTGCTGCATTGGCCGGGGCACAGGCCGCCGAAGGGGTGATCCGACTCATCGGAGACATCCGGCGTGGGGTGTTGCACCTTGACGATGTCCGTCAGGTTGCGGCCTCTGTATTGGAACGATATGGGCATTACCTGAACGAGTGCTTGACTGACGCAGGTATCATCATCCCACCCGCAGTTGACCTGACAACCGGTGAAACCGGTGCCATCCAAGTCCTTTCCCACCCGCAGGCCGCGACTATTCTGGCGGTCTTTCAACAAAATGAGCGGCTGATCAGGGGCTTCAAAGAGGTGGAGATCCTGCATGAAATCGTCCGCGCCAAGGAGACAGGGGAGGGCGGTGGACGAGATGTTGATGAGCTGGCGACCATGATGAGAGGGCGCGCTCCCTTTTTCAATCTGGGGCTGACCAGTGCCGGTCCAATCGTGTTTTTTTCCCGGCCATTACTTTGATGTAGCCATATCTGGCAATGAAAAAGGCCAGCAATGCTGGCCTTTGCTTGGCTGAAGCCTGTCGCTCAGTGATGGTGATGGCCATGTGGGCCATGGGCATGGCCATGCGAAACCTCTTCAGCGGTTGCAGCACGAACCTCTGTCACCTCACACTTGAACATGACCCGCTTGCCAGCCAGCGGGTGGTTGCCATCCACCACCACTTTGCCGTCAGCGATGTCCGTGACGCGGAACAGAATGGTTTCACCTGTTTCTGCATCATCCGACTCAAACATCATGCCAACTTGCACCTCTTCAGGAAATGCATCCGCCGACTCCATGCGTACCAGCGTTGGATCGTATTCGCCAAAAGCTTCATCCGGCTCCATCGGCACATCCAGCTTATCGCCTACTGCCTTGCCGTGCAGCGCTTCTTCCAGTTTTGGGATGATGTTGTCGTACCCGCCATGCAGATAGCTGATCGGTTCTTCGGTTTTGTCAACAAGCTGGTTCTCGCCATCGTACATTTCATAATGTAATGAAACGACGGTGTCTTTAATGATTTGCATGAGGGAATTCCTTGCAGAAAGTGTAAAGCTGCGCCGCGCTGGCGGGCAGATCAAGAATGAATGCTCACATTGTAAACCACAACGTTGGATTGTATTGCGTCTTTTCCGTGATCTTCGCAGAACTTCCTCATGATCGGGATCGGCTGCCCATTGGTGCGGTTTCTCATCCCCCTTGACTTGATACAAGTCCAGAAGAGCAGGGCGATGTTAAAATGGCCGCGAATGTGAATCCATGGAGCAACAATCAATGCAATTATTGGGCGGCTTGAGTGCAGAACAGTTTCTGACCGAATACTGGCAGAAGAAGCCATTGCTGGTACGGCAGGCCGTACCTGGGTTTCAGGGGCTGATCGACCCTGCTGGGTTGAATGACTTGGCCTGTCGTGATGACGCGATTTCAAGGATCGTGCGATTTGAAAAACAGCAGTGGCAGTTGGCCCATGGACCATTTGATCGCCGGCAGCTGAAGCATTGGCAGCAAGGGGCCTGGACGATCCTGGTCAGCAACCTCAACCATTTCCTGCCCGAAGCCGCCAAGCTCTTCTACCAATTTCAGTTCATTCCTTTCGCACGCCTGGATGACTTGATGGTCAGCTACGCACCAGAGGGTGGTGGCGTGGGGCCACATTTCGATTCATATGATGTGTTTCTGCTGCAGGCAGGTGGCCGCAAACGCTGGCAGATCAGCGCTCAGGCTGATCAAACATTCATTGAGGATGCCCCTATCCGTGTCTTGAAGGATTTCCAGTCGGAGCAGGAATGGGTGCTGGAGCCCGGCGATATGTTGTATCTGCCACCGAAATACGCGCACCATGGCATTGCGCTCGAACCGGGCATGACCTACTCAATTGGGTTCCGCGCACCCAGCACGCAGGAGCTGGCAACCCAGTTCATGACCTATTTGCAGGATCACATCTCACTGCAAGGTATGTATACAGACCCAGACCTGCAACCTCAGCAGACTCCTGCGGAAATTCACCCGGACATGATTGCCAAGGTGCAACAGATGCTGACGCAGCTGACATGGCAGCGTGAAGATATCGCAGCTTTTCTGGGTACTTACCTGTCTGAGCCAAAAACGCATGTTTTCTTTGAATCACCCGAAACATTATTGGATTTCGACGACTTCCTGACGCATCTGGAAAAGCATGGCTTGATATTGGATCTGAAAACACAAATGCTTTATACGGGAAACGACATATTTTGCAATGGGGAAGTGGTTTGCCATGACCCGTCGGATCGAGGCGCATTATGCGCCTTGGCCAATCAACGGCATCTGCAAATTGCCTCACCCAGTGATGAATTGGCAGAGTTACTGTATGAGTGGTATGAATGCGGCTATCTGAACCTGGGCTGAATGTCGGGTAAGCCTCGTCGGTGCTGGGTTTTCCGGAAGTTTGCGAGCATATACTTCTATGCAAATTCACTGGATATTTTGAAAAAACCTGCTAGAATCACCCAGTCGGTCGGCCCAAGATCGAATTTAAACTAAGATCGCCAGCCATGCGGCTCGGCAGGTCTTAACCGTTTGACTTGCTTAACTTAGTTAAGGGTAAAAATAAATGAAACACTCGCTCCTCGCTGCTGCTCTGCTGGCTGTTGCTCTGACCGCCTGCGGTAAAAAAGAAGAAGCTCCTGCTGCTGCACCTGCTGCAGAAGCACCTGCTGCTGCACCTGCACCTGCTGCTGAAGCGCCTGCTGCTGCTGCGCCTGCTGCTGACGCTGCTGCTGCACCTGCCGCTCCTGCTGACGCTGCTGCTGCGCCTGCCGCTCCTGCTGCTGACGCTGCTGCTGCGCCTGCCGCTCCTGCTGAAGAGAAGAAGTAATCTAGCTTCCTCTGCTTTGCAGAAAAAGCCGATCAGTGATGATCGGCTTTTGCATTTCTGGGGGCTGCACTCACTGAAGTTGGTTTGGCCTTTGTCGAATCAGTTAAGCAGGCATCGCTGACATATTCGTGGGAAATGGCGCTACTGCTACATGTTTTTGGGTGGGCGGGCGCTGGCAGCCCGATACGCGTTCCGTCTTGGCCTACGAGATCTCTCGCCAGGAGAAACCATCCACCTGGGTGGCAATACCGATCCAGTCTCGCTCACAATTCAATGCTTCGCTCAAGGCCGCGCTGGCCAGTGTCGGTAGGTTGTTTTTCTGGCTCAAATGCGCCGCCACCACATGTTGAAGCGAGTTTGTGTCGATCGCTCGAATCAATCCTGCAGTCTGTTCATTGCTCAGATGTCCTAGCCGCCCGGCCACACGTTGCTTGAGTGGGTAGGGGTAAGGGCCGTCCATCAACATCTGCAGATCGTGATTGCATTCCAGTACCAATGCATCGCAACCAGTCAGTTTGGCCTCGATCAATGGTGTGATATGGCCAACATCGGTCAACACACCCAGCCGATGCTGCCCATCGGTGAAAACGTGCTGTGTAGGCTCTCGCGCATCGTGCGGTACGGGGAATGGCATGATGTGCAGATCGTCGATGTCGATAGTGTCATGGCTGTCATAGGGTTGGATGAGTGGAATAGCCTGTGCCATGGTGGTTGCGGCGTTGAATGTGCCGAAGCTGGCGTAGACGGGGATACGAAATTTGGCCGCCAGCCTGGCCACGCCTTGCAGATGGTCGCGATGCTCATGGGTGACGATGATGGCGCTGAGGCATGTTGGCGTGAGATGGAGGCGGGCGAGACGTTGTAGCGTGTCTCGTAGACCAAACCCGCAATCCAACAGGATGCGGGTCTGTTTACATTCCACGATCAGGCCGTTGCCCTCGCTGCCACTGCCCAGCGAGGCAAAGCGCAGCATTATTTGAGTTGGTCGAACAGCAGTTGCAGAATCCGTTTTGCCGTTTCTGATCGGTCCTCTTTGTTGTTCTTATCCAGAACGCGGATGGCAGTTTTGTTTCCTGCTTCGGTCACTTCCAGGCGATAGTCTTCGGCTTGGTTGGACTTGTCACCGGAGAACATGGAGGAGAACCAGCCGCCATCACTGCGTTTGGCATCGGGGTCGGCATAACGGATGTAGTAGACGCCGCGCAGTCGGTCACGATCGACTACGGTGAATCCACTACGATCCAGCGCAAGCCCTATCCGACGCCATGCCCGGTCAAAGTTGTCGAGCACCACCAGGTTGTCGGCAACCAATGTTGCATTGGCTGATTTGGTGCTGGTGTCGGTCGTGGCCGGGGTGATGGTCTTGGTGCTGTCCGCCATGGCTTTGTCCGCAACGGGGGTGGGTGCAAAGCGTTGCTGCAATAAGGCCAGCATTTCGGTTTCCAGCTCGGAATCGGCTGCCCGTGGTTGCCAGATGGTGCGATCCTTCGCCGCGTTCTCAAACACTTCCACCATGCCACGATGGCTGATGTAGATTTCCGTTGTGCCGGGTTTGGCACCCTTTTCCAGACGTGTTCTGAATTTGTCGCGCTCGCCGGTCGAGTACAGCCCATCCAGCACTCGGCCAATGGTTTTACGGATCAAGTCCTGAGGCAATTTGGCGCGATTTTCCTGCCAATCGGTTTCCAGAATGCCCGTGGCTGGGTTTTCCGCAGCAATGGTAAAGCCCTGCTTTTTCCAGAAATCCTGAACCTCACGCCATACAACATCAGCAGGTCTGTTGACCACCAGCCAGCGTTGATTGCCTTGGCGCTCGATCTTGGCGTCTGGGGTGTCGGGCAGCACATTCTTGCTACCGACTGCTTGGGGCGCTGCCGATGCGGCTCCACCGCCATTGCTGGTGGCTTGGGGAATGGAATAGGTGGTGTCGCTTTGAATGGATGTCAGATCAGGCGGTACCTCAAGCGATCGGCTGCTGTTGCTTTCGCTATTGGGATTGCGGTAGTCGATCTTCTTGTTTTCGATCGGTGTGCTACACGCTGCAATGAGGCAGGCCGCTGTCAGGCTGGCGGCCAGCTGTGTTGTCTTCATGCCATTTCCTTGAATTTCTGCGAAGTCATGAGCAATGGAACGACGATATCGGGCCATCATGCCAGTGCATACGGCCCAATTCGATTCTCATTTTGCTGAATGTTCTCAACTGCATATTACACAGGTGGAAGATGCCGATTATGCTTTAAAGTTCAATGCCGGCATCTGACAGCGCCTGTTTCACGATGGGTTGACACCCAAGAGACAACGGTGTCAACGGCAGGCGGATGCCTGATTTGATCAAACCCATCTGCTGAGCTGCCCATTTGACAGGGATGGGGTTGGCCTCGACGAACAGGTGTTTATGCAACCCCTGCAGCCGATCATTGATGGCCCGTGCCCCTGCAATATCCCCTGCCAGCGCTTTGACGCACAGCTCGTGCATCAGCTTCGGTGCGACGTTGCCGGTGACGGTGATGACACCGTGTCCGCCCAGCAGCATGAATGGCAAAGCGGTTGCATCGTCGCCGGTATACAGCGCAAAGCCGGCGGGCGCGCGTTTCACCATATCCGCGCAGCGTTCCAGATTGCCTGTTGCATCTTTGATACCGACGATGTTTGCAATCTGAGCCAAGCGCAAGGTGGTGTCATTGCTCATGTCGGCAACGGTACGCCCAGGGACGTTATACAGGATGACCGGGATATCGACCGCTTCTGCAATGGTTTTGAAATGCAGGTACAAACCTTCTTGGGTAGGTTTGTTGTAGTAAGGTACGACCGATAGTGTCATGTCGGCACCAACCCGCTTAGCCTCACGGGTCAGCTCGACGGCTTCTCGTGTGGAATTGGCACCGGTGCCGGCGATGACGGGGATGCGGCCCGCAGCGTGTTCAACAGTGATGCGGATCAGCTCGACATGTTCATCAACCGACACCGTGGGGGATTCGCCGGTGGTGCCCGCGACGACCAAGCCATCGCTGCCATGTTCGACATGGAAATCGATCAAACGTCTCAAGCCGTCCCAATCCAGGCTGCCGTCCTCAAACATCGGGGTGACGATGGCGACCAAACTACCTTTAAGCATGGTTGATCCTACCGATTACTCAAAAGCGCCTAGTTTACCCGATTCATGATGGCGCGTGGGGATTGACGCAGCAGCAAGTTCAGTCTGCTCAGACTTCCTAGGGCTGGGCGATGCTATGGTAAAATCAGCGGTTTGCGTGAATATCATCGATAACCTTGGATGCCGCTTGCCGGACGAGCAAAGGGTGGCTGCAGGCGCGAGGTAGAGTACGGGGCAGGATGCGAGGTGTATGGCGCAAGGCCCTGACGGATGCTCCTGCCGTGTGGCAAGCGGTTTCTGACAGGTTGTCGATCAATACAGGAACAGGTTAAACGACGTGATCACCACTTCCAACATTACCATGCAGTTTGGCGCGAAGCCGCTGTTCGAGAATGTATCCATCAAGTTCGGCGACGGCAACCGCTATGGTCTGATCGGCGCCAACGGCTGCGGCAAGTCAACTTTCATGAAGATCATGGGGGGCGATCTGGAGCCGAGTGCAGGCAATGTTTCGCTGGACCCTGGCGTGCGATTGGGTAAGCTGAAGCAGGATCAGTTTGCCTATGAAGACCAGCGGGTGATCGATGTGGTGTTGCAAGGCCACCTTGAGCTGTGGGCGGCGATGCAGGAAAAAGACGCCATCTACATGAACCCGGAGGCCACCGAAGAAGACTACATGCGCGCGGCGGATCTGGAAGTCAAATTCGGTGAGATGGGGGGCTATGATGCCGAGGCCCGTGCTGGCAGCCTGCTGCTGGGGGTGGGGATTCCTGTCGAACAGCATTTTGGCCCGATGAGTGAAGTGGCACCTGGCTGGAAATTGCGGGTATTGCTTGCGCAGGCGCTGTTCTCCAATCCGGATGTGTTGCTGCTGGATGAACCGACCAACAACCTGGATATCAACACCATCCGTTGGTTGGAGCATGTGTTGAATGAGCGGGAATCCACCATCATCATCATTTCGCACGACCGGCATTTCTTGAATGAAGTCTGTACCCATATTGCCGATCTGGACTACAACACAATCCGTGTATATCCGGGCAATTACGACGACTACATGGAAGCGAGCATGCAAGCCCGTGAACGCCAGGTGTCGGCCAATGCCCGTGCCAAGGAGCGGATTGCTGAACTGAACGCGTTCGCGGCCCGCTTTGCAGCCAACAAGTCGAAAGCCCGTCAGGCAACCTCTCGTTTGAAACTGGCGGACAAGATCAAATCGGAAATGGTGGAGGTCAAGCCCTCCAGCCGGCAGAACCCTTTCATCCGTTTTGATCTGGAAGACAAGCAGAAACTGCACCGCCAGGCATTTGAGATGGACAGCGTGAGCAATGGCTTTGATTCAGTGTTGTTCAACAACCTCAACTTGATTCTGGAAGCCGGCCAGAAGCTGGCGGTGATCGGGGGGAACGGTGTGGGTAAGACCACGTTCATCCGTACACTGGTTGGTGAGCTGCAAGCCAAACATGGTACGGTGAAATGGGCGGAAAAAGCGCAGATCGGCTATTTTGCCCAGGATCACGCCGAGGATTTCGATACCGACCTGAATGTATTCGATTGGATGAAGCAATGGGCGCAACCGGGGGATGATGATCAGGTCATCCGTGGCATTCTGGGTCGTTTGCTGTTCTCTGGTGACGATGTGAAGAAATCGGTTCGCGTGTTGTCCGGCGGTGAAAAAGGTCGGATGTTGTACGGCAAATTGATGCTGGAACGCACCAATGTGCTGATCATGGATGAGCCGACCAATCACATGGACATGGAGTCCATCGAGTCGCTGAACCTGGCGCTGGATCTGTACAAAGGTACTTTGATCTTTGTTTCGCATGATCGCCAGTTCGTTTCATCATTGGCCACCCAGATCCTGGAATTGAAAGGCGATGGCGGCTTTACCCACTATGCAGGTGGTTACGAGGAATATCTGTCGAGTCAAGGTCTGGTGTAAAACGGTTGCTGATGCGCAGATGCAACAAGTCAGCAAATGCGCCGTGTATTGAGATGTCTGCTGAAGGGCCGCTGTAGCGGCCCTTCGTCATGTATACGTTCGGATATTGTTTAGGGGTTTATTTTGCATTGCGATATAATCGAAAAACTACTATCCAGAATGCAGAGCCCTACAAAACAGAGAGTTGTGCAGGGCGATGCGGCCAAGAACGGTAGTACATCGCAAAGCAGAATACCCATCCAATAACAATACCCGACTCGCATCCGCGTAGCCGACCACCTTAGCGCTGCTTTGCGCCATGCCCAATAGCTGCAGTGCAGCAAGATGACTGGAGGCGTCGTTGCCCGGGTCAGTGGAGTGCCCCATGGCGCCACTGAGGTAGTTACGCGGTTCGCGCCAGTGTGGAACGGCTTTTTGAGGGAAGAATACAATGAGACTCAATGGGAAAATTTCGATTATCACCGGTGCTGCCAATGGGATCGGTAAGGCAACGGCACTGAAGTTTGCGGCTGAAGGGGCAACTGTCATCGTCTGTGACCTGAATCTGGAAGCAGTCGCTGGCGTGGTGGAAGAGATTCGCGCTGCAGGCGGCAAGGCGGAAGGGCATGTGGTCAATGTGACCAACCGCCAGCAGATCGCGGACATGGTCGCTGCGGTAAAGGAGAAACATGGCCGTATCGATACCCTGGTCAATAACGCCGGGATCGTGGCTGATGCGCGTTTGCAGAAGATGACTGACGAGCAGTTCGATCGCGTGATCGATATCAACCTGAAAGGCGTTTACAACTGCGCCCGTGCGGTGGTCGATATCCTGGTCGAGCAGGGCAGCGGCGTGATCGTGAATGCGTCTTCCGTGGTGGGCCTGTATGGTAACTTCGGGCAGACCAACTATGCGGCAACCAAGTTCGGCGTGATCGGCTTTACCAAGACCTGGGCAAAAGAGCTGGGGCCGAAAGGCGTTCGGGTCAATGCAGTTTGCCCTGGCTTCATCGCCACCAACATCCTGAACTCGATGCCTGAAAAGGTGATTGCAGCGATGGAAGAGCGGGTGGCATTGCGCCGCTTGGGCAAGCCTGAAGAAATCGCCAATGTCTACGCTTTCCTGGCTTCGGACGAGTCGAGTTACATCAATGGGGCGGCAATCGAAGTCAGTGGCAGCATTTCGATGTAAACTCAGCCCCTGTCGGCCCTGCAAACACGCCGCCTATGTGCGGCGTGTTTGTTTTTCTGGCGCCATGGCTGTGTTGCGTCATCCAATCGGCACCTCGTCAGGTAAGCGCATATAGAGACAAGGTGGCGATCAGACAGGTGGCGGATATCGTGGCACGGGCTGTAACCAGTCGAATTGTTGAAGAATGATGGGGAATTGGAACATGTTGCGCAGGATGTGTGCGGTGATGGCGTTATTGGGTTTGGCGGGATGCGCGTCGGTAGAGCCAGTTCATAGACCAACTCAGGAGCCCCTCCCGCCCACCACCGTGCCCCCCCCTGTCAGCCAGCCCCAACCGCAACATTGCCCATGCCCCCCTGTGACGGAAACCAAACCAGAGCCCGCACCTGTGGCACCCACCCTGCAGCGTGTCAGTTGGGGCGAGGTGGTCGGCTGGCCGGGGGACTTGCTGGCGCCGAGTTTCGAAGCGCTGTTGCAGTCGTGCAAGGCAATTGCCCGGCGCCCCGGTTGGGGAGAGGTATGTGAGGCGGCAAAAGCCGTCGACCGTCGCGATGGCCCGGCCATGCGCCGTTTCTACGAAACCCGCTTCGTGCCCTTGCGGGTTGCCAACGCAGATGGCAGCACGGAAGGCCTGATCACCGGCTATTACGAGCCGCTGTTGAATGGCGCATTGACGCGCGATGAGCGTCACCGATTCCCCTTGTATGGCGTACCCGACGATCTGTTGACGATCGATCTTGGCGAAGTATATCCAGACCTGAAGGGCTTGCGGCTACGTGGGCGCATCGAGGGGCGCAAGGTGGTGCCTTATTACTCGCGCGAGCAGATCGAAAAAGGCGCGGCACGGTTAGGTGGTAAAGAGCTGGCCTGGGTGGATGATGAGGTGGAGGCCTTCTTTTTGCAGATCCAGGGGTCAGGGCGCATTAAGCTGCCAGATGGCAGAATGTTGCGCGTCAACTACGCTGACCAAAACGGCCACCCTTACAAGGCGATTGGCAAGACTTTGATCGATCGTGGTGAGCTGCCACCAGGGCAGGCCTCGATGCAGGCCATTCAAGCCTGGGCGCTGCAAAACCCGGACAAGCTGGCGGAGATCCTGAACAGCAATCCTAGTTTTATATTCTTCCGCACCTTGCCCAATAAAGAAGGTGGCCCGCAGGGCGCATTGGGCGTGCCGTTGACGGATGCCGCCAGCGTGGCGGTTGATCCCAAGTTCATTCCGTTGGGGGCACCTGTGTTCCTGGCCACCAATTGGCCCAATACGGATCGACCATTGCATCGATTGATGCTGGCGCAGGATACCGGGGGGGCCATCCGGGGGGCAGTGCGTGCCGACTTTTTCTGGGGATTTGGCAAAGAGGCGGGCCAACAAGCTGGAAGAATGAAACAGCGTGGCAAAATGTGGGTACTGCTGCCCCAGGAAATCGCCAATGGCAAGGGATTGATGTGATGAAGCACCCGATCAGGTGGCTGTTTTGAAAAGGTATTCAACAGCAAGGCAGCTGCCGTGAAGGGTGTGTGACGAAACTTAAAGCGGATCTTTAAAATTCGTCGCTAGCTATTGAATTGGTTTACGTTTTTTTCTTTGCTGTATTAGAATTAAACTATATTGACAGTGTGGCCTTTGCTTTGTTGAAAGTCGCGTCAGTGCTGGCGTGTCGGCAGGCAGGTGGGTGAATGGCTCGCAAAACAACATTACGCTTCGAGAGATATAGAGATGCTGAAAAAGATGACAGCTTTGATCTCCGCCTTATTGGCGTTCTCGCTGGCCATGCCTGAGGCCGCTGTTGCAGCGGCCAAGCCCAAATCCAAACAAGCGGTGCAGAAATCGGCCAAGAGCGCCAGGGTATTGGCGCAACGGGCTGCAGCGAGCAAAAAGGCGGCAGCGCGTAAGGCACATTACTCGACCAAGACCAGCCGTAAGGGCGCCACCAAATATGCGACATCGGCCAGCCGTAGCGCATTCAAGCGCGTGGTGGCGCATGAGCCGTTTAAGTACAAGCTGCAGACCTATGATGTCGTGCCAGAGGCATTGCTGCTCGCATCAAATGCGGCTGTCGTCTTCAATGAGAACAATGGCGAGGTGCTGTTCTCAAAGAACAACCAGGCCCCGATGCCGATCGCCTCAATCACCAAGCTGATGACGGCCATGGTGACTTTAGATGCCAAGCTGCCGATGGATGAGTTGGTGACCATTGATGAGGCGGATGTCGATAAGCTGAAGAATACTTCGTCCAGACTGCAGGTCGGCACCACCTTGACGCGGGCAGAGCTGCTGCTACTGGCTTTGATGTCATCGGAGAACCGCGCTGCGGCTGCCTTGGGGCGCACCTACCCAGGTGGTATCCACGCCTTCGTCAACAAAATGAATGCCAAAGCCAACGCGATCGGCATGAAACATGCGCTGTTCTACGATTCGACAGGTTTGAACAGCGGCAACGTAGCCTCGGCAGCCGACTTGGTGATGATGGTGCAGGCGGCTTATGACTACCCAGAGATCCGCCGTTATTCGACCACCCCGGAATACGAGGTCTTTCTGCCATCCGGGCGGCGCTTGGCCTATAACAACACCAATGCGCTGGTGAAAGAGGATGAGTGGCAGATCGGCTTGTCGAAGACAGGGTTTCTCAGCGAAGCCGGGAAATGCCTGGTGATGCAGGCCACGATTTCCAATACGCCATTGGTGATCGTGCTGCTGGATTCTGTTGGCAAATACACACGTCTGGCAGATGCGAACCGTATCAAGGCTTGGCTTGAAAAAGGTGGCGGCGCGAAGATGCTGTACGTGCGAAGCTGAGATCTGTATCCAGTTGGAAACAAAAGGCACCTGATCGGTGCCTTTTTTCATGGTGCCAGCTCACGAGCGGGCTGGTATAGGGGGAGCCGAGAGCAACAGGGTGGGGCGATCAGCTGATTTCGTCCATCCACCCCCAGTCATCGGTGTCCAGCTCGGCATCCGGCTCGGGGACGCTGACGTCATGGATGGGGCAGGCATCCAGAAAATCAAGGCCGATGGCCAGCTTCAGGTGATGCGGCAGGTTGCTGACCTGATTGGCCACGTCGAATGTATGCCATCTGCCATCGCACCAGGTTTCGGCCCACGCATGCAGGCTGACCTGCTGGTTGGGCAGGCCGGGTGAGTAGATGTAGCCACTGACATAACGCGCCGGGACGCCCAGATAGCGTGCGCAGGCCAGGAAGACCTGTGTCAGATGGCTACTGCTGCCGACGCCGGCGGAGAAGGTCTGGGCGGCAGAGGCAAGGTGCTCCTGGTTCGTGTCCGTCCAGACCAGCCGTTCGCGCAGGGCAGCCATCAGCATCATGAGCTGGTGCGGGGTCATCACCGCCAAGCGGTGCGGCTCGGCAAACTGGCGGATGGCCTGATCGGGCTTGGTCAGCTCGGTCTGGTGCAGGAAAAAGGGTGGGGGAAGTTTGTCCGCCAGGCTCTCGTGTTCAACTGTGGTTTCCACGATCCCATGGGCGATGACGCGGATTTCCTTGTGTGGGTAGTCCAGTGTCATCACATGCAGCACATTGCCATATGGGTCAATGCTTTTGTAAGCGGGGACGGGCAGCTCCAGCTCCCAATCGACAACCTGTCCGAGCAGGCTGCTGTGCGGGGTCAGGCGCAGGTGCTGCGTACTATGGCGCACCGTCGCATCGTGTCGGAACACGGCTTCGTGGGTGATGGCAAGTCGCATATCAGCCTCCAGTGGGGTGCATTGCCTGGCTTGTCCGCTTGGGGCATGCACGCTTCATCTGTTCTAGAAGCGCTGACCGGAATCCGCTCAGATTGATATGGAAAAAGACAGCGCTTTTCTAGTTATAGCAAAGCACTATCCATGCCACAAAAAAATTTGATTGAAAATCATCGATGTAGGACATGTGCATATGCTGATGCCCAGTAAAAATGCACCGCTTCAGGGCATGTCGGGCTGCAGCTGCTTGCTGATGGGGCGTGGCATAGGTGCCGGGCGCACCATGCCAGCCTACTGAGCCATCCTGTGACCAGGTATTACGATGAACAGCTGACGCTCAAGGTCTGCGCCCATGCAGGGGGGTGGGCGGCATAGTGCTCATGTGCGGGGTGCTCGTCATAGGGGGTGGCCAATACCTGCAGCAGCTGGTCGATTTCACTGAAATCCTGATGCCGTGCCGCGGCCTGGATGGCTTGCTCGGCCAGGTGGTTACGCAGAACAAATTTAGGATTTGCCCGTCTTTGCTGTGCTTGCCGTGTGGCGGTGTCCTGGCCCTCTTGTTGCAGGCGAGATACGTACCCTGCCAGCCAGGCATCCATGGCGGGGCGATCCAGGCATTCATCACGCACAGCCTGTTGTGGCTGGGCCGTATCCACCTCACTCAACAGGCGGAAGCAGCGGGTGTAGTCTACTTGGTTGGTTTGCATGAGGGTCAGGAGCTCGACAAGCAATGCTTCATCCCCCGCCTGCCAATGGGCAAGGCCCAGTTTGCGTTGCATACGTGCGAGATAGGCTGCTTCATATTGTGGCTGGAAGCTTTGCAGCGCGGCAATGGCCTCGTCTTTGTCCAGTAAGGTGATCAGTGCCTGGGCAAGACAATGCAGGTTCCACAGGGCAACGGCGGGCTGCTGGTCATAGGCATAGCGGCCAGTGTGGTCAGAGTGATTGCAGACGTGGCCGGCATCAAATGCATCCAGAAACCCGAACGGCCCGTAATCCAATGTCAGGCCGAGAATCGACATATTGTCGGTATTCATGACCCCATGGCAGAAGCCGACCGCCTGCCAATCTGCCATCAAGGCGGCGGTGCGGGTGGTCACCGTGTCAAGCATGGCCTGATAAGGGTTGGTGGTATCACGGCAGTGGGGGTAGTAATGATCGATGACGAAATCCGCCAGCTGTTGGATGCGATCATGTTGATTGCGGTAGAAAAAGACTTCGAAATGGCCAAAACGGATGAAGCTGGGGCTCAGGCGCAGCACCACTGCAGCGGTCTCTGGTGTTTCGCGATAGACAGGCTCATTTGAGCCGATGATGCTCAATGCTCGCGTGGTGGGGATACCCAACCCATGCATGGCTTCCGAACACAGGAATTCGCGAATCGAGGACCGTAGCACGGCGCGGCCATCGCCCATGCGGGAGTAGGGTGTTTCGCCCGCACCCTTCAATTGCAGCTCCCAGAACTCACCCCGGCCATTCTGGATCTCACCCAGCCAGATCGCCCGACCATCACCCAATTGCGGCACGAATTGGCCGAACTGATGGCCCGCATACAGCGTGGCCAAGGTATCCTGACCAGGGATGGGACGATTGCCGATCAACATGTCGGTGGCGGCGGGATGTTGTAATGAGGCCAGTGTCAGATCCAAGAGGCTGGCCGCCTGTGGGCTGAAAGCGACCGCGTAGGGGGCTGGTAGCGGCGTGGGCGCAAGGCGTGTATAAAAGGCGTCGGGCAGGCTGCCAAACCGATTGGTGAACTGCAGCGTATCGAGGGTTCGAGTCATGAAACGTATCATCTGGCGTACTGGGCGGTCATTATAACCAGCGCTGATATTTGAAATAACAATGCTGAACAAAGGGTTATTGCATGGAAAAACAACTGTTGGTTTCCACCGAATGGCTTGGCTCACATCTGCATGCACCCGATCTGATTGTGCTTGATGTGCGACACAACTTGGCCGACCCGCAGGCTGGCAAGCGCGCCTACTCGTTTTCGCATATCCCCGAGGCGTATTTCCTGCATCTCGATCACGATCTGTCTGGCCCGGCAACTGGCCATAATGGTCGCCATCCGCTGCCGTCGGCGGCTGAGTTCGGCAAGTTGTTGCGCAAGCTGGGGGTGACGCCAGATAAGATACTGGTGGCCTATGATGATAGCGGGGGGGCGTATGCAGCCCGCCTGTGGTGGATGATGCGCTGGATCGGTTTGTACAACTGCGCGGTGCTGGATGGTGGCTGGCAGAAATGGGTGGCGGAGCACCGAACCGTGACGCAGGCGCTGCCGGTCATGCATGAGTCGGATCATCACGGCTTTGCACAAGAGGCGCTCAAGGTGTCCGCCGACCACATATTGACGCATTTACATGATCGGGATGCCATGCTGGTGGTGGATGCGCGCAGCCCGGATCGCTTCCGTGGCGAGAACGAAACCATCGATCCGGTGGCTGGCCATATCCCAGGGGCGGTCAATCGGTTCTTTCAACATAATTTGACTGCCAGTGGCACCTTCAAACCGCCAGCTGAGTTGTATCATGATTTCAAAGCTTTGCTCGGTGAGCGCTCCCCGAGCACCGTCGTATCGCAGTGTGGATCAGGTGTGACGGCCTGCCATAATCTGCTGGCGATGGAGCTGGCGGGCTTGCATGGGGCCAAACTCTATCCTGGCTCGTGGAGCGAGTGGTGCAGCGATACCACCCGCCCTGTCGCGATCGGGTGAGGGATGGCTTACTGCGCCAATGCGCCTGACAACCGCACAAAATGCCAAGTGGGGCAGGGGGGATTGGCGTAAAGTCTGCGCTGTTTTTCTTGCCCCGTTGGGATATGCCATGTTCAAACGCTGCCTAGCCGCCTTGCTGTGTACCTGTCTGATGGCCATGCCCGCCATGGCTGGACAGCCTGCTGATATCAGCCCGGTGCCCATGCGGGCCAAAGACAGCAACTTGCCCGCCCATTGGTATCAGCGTGGCGTGTTCATGGAGATCCTGGTCCGGTCTTACCAAGATACCAACGGGGATGGCATTGGCGATTTGAATGGCTTGATTTCACGATTGGACTATCTGCAATCGTTGGGTATCAAAGGCATCTGGCTGATGCCGATCTTTCAGTCTGCGGACCATGACCATGGCTACACCGTCGTCGATTATCGAGCCATCGAGCCAGCGTATGGCACCCTGGCCGATTTCGACAGGCTGCTGGCTGAGGCTCACCGGCGCGGCATCGGGGTGATCATCGATTATGTGATCAACCACAGCGCCGCCACGCATCCGTTGTTTCTGGATGCGCAGACAGGCGCACAGGCGCAATACCGCGACTGGTATGTCTGGCAGGCTGACAAGCCCGTGGGGTGGACTGCATTTGATGGCGACCCCTGGCATGCAGGGCAGGTTGGGTTCTACTATGGTGCGTTCGGTGGCGAGCTGCCGGATTTCAACCTGCGCAACCCGCTAGTGGTGGACTTCCATCTCGACAACCTGCGTTTCTGGTTGAATCGCGGTGTCGATGGGTTCCGTTTCGATGCAGTCGGCACCTTGGTCGAAAACAGCTCGGTTGCCTGGGAGAACCAGCCTGACAACCACCCGATCATGGGCCGTATCCAAGGCTTGCTGGCCGAGTATGGCAATCGTTTCATGATCTGTGAGGCGCCCAGCGACCCAGCGGCGTTTGCCGCCTCGTCGTCGTGTGGCCATGCGTTTGCCTTTGGCTTGCAAAAGCACCTGATCAAAAGCATCAAGATGGGCCGCCTGATGCCTGATGTGCCCTACCTGCTGGGTAAGCTGCCGATGCAATCGATGGGCACGCTGCTGTCCAACCATGACGCCTTTGCTGGTAACCGCTTGTCGCAGCAGTTTGCCGATGATGAAGCGAGCTATCGGCTGGCCGCCGCCGCGCTGATGAGCCTGCCGGGCATTCCCTTCATCTATTATGGAGAGGAGATCGGGCTGGGTGTCTCAACACCCGTCACCCATCAAGATCAGGAGCTGCGTGGCCCGATGAGCTGGAATGGCACGGCCAAGGCTGGTTTTACCAAAGGGAAGCCGTTCAGGCCGCTGGTGGGCAACCATCGCACCCATCATGTCGGCGCCCAGCTAAGGCGGGCAGATTCGCTGCTGAACACTTATAAGCAGCTGATCACATTGAGAAATGACACGCCTGCCTTGTCAGTGGGGGCATTCCGCCAATTGAGTCAGGCGCATGAGCCGGTGTTCATGTTCACGCGGAGTCATGAGCAATCCACCATGCTGGTGGTCCTCAACCTGGCAGCCCGACCGATGTCGGTCAAGCTACCGGTTGATCAATGCGATGCCTGGCAAATCAAGCTGGCTTTACCGGCCCTGAAGGCCTGGCAGCCAGATGCGCAGTGCCAGCTGGTGCTGCCCGCACAGCAAGCAGTCTTCCTGTCTGGGCCGTGACGTGCTGCCAACAAGCGCTGGCCCAACTGTATCGCACCACGGAGATGACCCGATGACGCACACGACATCTGCGGTGAAACCGCTGACCGAGGCCCAACAGGCGCTGATCTTTGAGGTGATGCAAGAGCACGAGACGATGATGGTCGAGCAGGTCGAGCGGGCTATCGAGCAATGCCTGGAGGGCGTCTATCGCGAGCTGGACAGCCATCAGCTGGTTGATAAGCTGTCTCAACTGCCGCCTCACGACTATTTTGCTGCCGTGGCATTACAGCATCTCTTCTACATCCTGTCTGCGGGCAAGCGCGAGGCGGCTTCAGCGATCATCAAAAACCTACAGGACATGGCCCGTACCAATATGGGATGACGCGGTGGTCACTCCAGCTTGAACTGCTTGTGGCAGCTGGTGCAGGCTTGTTCGACGGCCCCCAGCGCGGGTTTCAGCTGGGTGGGGTCGGTGGGTTTGGCTGCGGCGGCGGCGGTGAGCTGTTGTAACGAGCGGGTCAGATCATCCTGTGCTTGTTTGAAAGCATGGGCGTCGCGCCAGATGTCACCCTTCGCTTTGCTGTCCTCCGCGTTTGGTATTGGCTCAAACCACTGCCAGGGCTTGGCGGATTGATCCGCCAAGGCATGGGCGGCACTCAGAAAGGCCTCCGGCTCATACTTCAGCCGACCATTGAGCATCCCCTGTAATGACTCGCGGGTACGCATCATTTCCTTGAATTGTTGCTTACGCAGGTGAACCGGGCTGTTTTTATCGACGCCACAGGCGGTCAACAAGACTGAAGCCGACAGAATGAGTAGCAAAGGTGTTCGCATGATGATCCATCTACATCCAAAAATCCGCGCGGCACTATAAACCAAAATGGGACGAGTGCGCATGGCATCTGATACCAGAAAATGCAATGCGTTCAATCGAGGGCTGGAGCATCAGGCTGGCTGAGTCACTGTTCTGGCGCAAAGACGGCTGGGTGGATGTGTCGCACTGACATCCAATCGCATTAATTGATTCATCTGATCAATAAAGCTGATACAACGCACAGCGGATTTCGGGTAACGTGTCGCCAGGCCGCATGAAGCTTGAATCCCAACGCATCAACCGCTAATGGTGCCGGCTGTTATATGATCAACGGCAGAGACATGCCGAGTACAGAAGATGGAGTGGGCGGGATGGAAATCTATCAACTGCGAACCTTTGTGGCGGTGGCTCAGCAGGGGCATTTGACTCAGGCTGCGGAAATCCTGCACCTGTCACAACCAGCTGTCACGGCACAGATCAAGGCGCTGGAGGAAGAGATGGGGGTCAGCCTGTTCGAGCGCTCCGCCGGTGGCGTGACCTTGACCAAGGCGGGCCAACTGCTGCTGCCCGAGGCAGAGGCGATATTGGCGGGTGCCCGTGGGCTGATCACCATGGCGCGTGGCTTGCAAGGGCATTTGACTGGCAAGGTGCGCATCGGCACCATTGCCGACCCGGCCCTGTTGAGACTGGCTGACATTTTGGTCGAGATCCACCGGCGTTACCCTTTGTTGGATGCGCAGACCTCGCACAGCATCTCAGGTGTGGTGTTGAATGATGTTCGTAAAAAAGAGCTGGATTGCGGCTTTTTCATCGGCAAGAACCCCTATGTCAATGTCCATGCAATAGCGGTGCGCGAGCTGGTCTTCCGCGTAGTGGCGCCCGTGGCATGGCAGGACAAGCTGGCGAATGCTACCTGGAAAGATGTTGGCAGGTTGCCTTGGGTGTGGATCAACCAATTCAATTCCTACAACAAGCTCACCAACGAGTTGTTCCGTGAGCACAATATCTCCCCACAGAAGGTATTCGAGCTGGATCAGGAGCGCACCACCCTGGCCTTGGTCAAGGCCGGGGTCGGTATGTCCCTGATGCGGGAGGAGCTGGCACAGGAAGCGCTGGCACGGGGGGATGTGATCGAGTGGGGCAATGTGCGCAAGACGGCATCCCTCAATTTCATCTGGCCCGCTGAGCGCGATGGTGATCTGCTGATCACCGCCATGCTCGATATTGTCCGCTCTGTCTGGCAGCTGCCTGAGCAGGCGCCAGTGGCGAGCTGACCGGGTCAGGCTGCCTGTTTGACCGAGCCCAACAGCGTGCGACCCAGTTCTGCAAAGCTCTGGGCGCGCACCAGCGGGTCGAAATCCTGATGTAGGTGGCGTGCGATCTCAGCGGCAGAGAACAGCCCACGGATTTTCGGCTGTCCATTTTCGAGCGTGGTGACCAGCACATGCTGAAAGCCATAGCTGCGTAACGTTGCCAACAGGTCACCGACCGTCGCGTTCAGTATGTCGTTCATTCTGAAGGCATATAGCGCGTGGCTGGGGTGCATCACCTCTGCGACAGTCAATTCATCCCGTTTGACCCGTGTGCGTTCCAGTGCGGTCAGGGCACGCTCGCCCAGAATGTCATCTGCCGTCACGATGCCATGGATCAGCTGGTCGCTGTCTGTCACCATCAGCATGCGGACACCGACCGTCTTCATCTTTTCCAGCGCAGTGCCGACCGGCATGCCTTCACCGATGCCAAATGCGGGCGCATGGCGGAAATCCGTCATCACGGCCAGGGCCGGGTGATTGAGTGTGACATCGGTGTAACCGCGATCTGCCTTGACGCAGGTGGAGGCAGGATCGACAGGGGCGAATTTCAAGGTCTTGTAGTGATGCTGCATGATGTCCCCCAGGCAAGCGGATTGAATACGCACAAGTGCAAATGCTGCTTTCAGTGTAGGCATGCCTGGGGGAATTCTGAATCGAATAATTTCAATGATACAGATGGGGGTGATCGCCAGGGGGCGTCATACCGCCTGCGCCCAGAAAGAGCAGGCAGGCCACCCGACCTGTCCAAAGGCCGGGTGGTGGTGTGTGGTCATTCCTCGCGGTTGGGCGCGAGCACTGTTCGATTGCCGTTTGCTTCCATGGGTGAGACCAGACCTGCTGTCTCCATCTGTTCGATCAGGCGGGCAGCGCGGTTATAGCCGATGCGTAGGTGCCGTTGCACGGCGGAGATCGAAGCCCGGCGTGTTTTCAACACAATGGCCACGGCTTCATCGTAAAGTGGGTCGGCCTCGCCGTCCGCCTCGCCCCCCCCGCCTCCGGTGGCATCCCCGCCACTGCCAGTCAGCGCTTCGCCAGACAGGATGCCCTCCACATAGTTGGGTTCGCCGGTCTGTTTCAGGTGCTCCACGACTTTGTGGACTTCGTCATCCGCCACGAACGCGCCATGTACCCGCTGTGGGTAGCCGGTGCCAGGGGGCAGGAACAGCATGTCACCTTGGCCCAGCAGGGCTTCTGCCCCCATCTGGTCGAGGATGGTGCGGGAATCGACCTTGCTGGATACCTGGAAAGCCATCCGGGTCGGGATGTTGGCTTTGATCAAGCCGGTGATCACATCTACCGAAGGGCGCTGGGTAGCCAGGATCAGGTGGATGCCTGCTGCACGGGCTTTCTGTGCCAGGCGGGCGATCAATTCCTCGATTTTTTTACCCGCCACCATCATCAGATCAGCGAATTCATCCACCACTACCACGATGAAGGGTAGACATTCCAGCGGCTCCGGGTCGTCCGGTGTCAGGCTGAATGGGTTGGTGATCTTTTTGCCGGCTTTGTCTGCATCCTTGAGCTTCTGGTTGTAGCCCGCGATATTACGCACCCCCATGGCCGACATCAGGCGATAGCGCTTTTCCATCTCCGCCACGCACCAATTCAGGGCGTTGGCGGCTAGTTTCATGTCGGTGACCACGGGGGCCAGCAGATGTGGTATGCCCTCATACACCGACAGCTCCAGCATTTTCGGATCCACCATGATGAAACGGACATCGTGTGGAGCGGCCTTGTACAGCAGCGACAGAATCATCGCATTCACCCCGACTGACTTGCCGGAGCCGGTGGTGCCCGCAACCAGCAAATGCGGCATTTTGCCGAGGTCTGCCACCACGGGCTTACCGGCAATGTCCTTGCCCAGCACCATGGTCAGCAACGAGCTGCTCTGCGCATAGGGCTCGGAGGAGAGCAATTCAGACAGGCGGACGGTCTGCCGTTTTGGGTTGGGCAGCTCCAGGCCCATATAGGTCTTGCCAGGAATCGTCTCGACCACGCGGATGCTGACCAGGCCTAACGCACGGGCCAGATCCTTCATCAGGTTGACGATCTGTGCGCCTTTAACCCCCACGGCAGGCTCGATCTCGTAGCGGGTGATGACCGGGCCTGGATAGGCCGCCACTACTTTGACCTCTACGCCGAAATCTGCCAGCTTGCGTTCGATCAGACGTGATGTGAATTCCAGCACATCGTGCGCTACGCTCTCCTGCACTGGTGGTGGCGGGGCCAGCAAGGTGACTGGCGGCAGCTCGCCTGACGCATCGGGTGAGGGCAGATCCTCGAACAACACAGGCTGGATTTCCTTTTTCTTCTCCTTCTCGATCTCCCTTTCCACCTTTTTGGCGACCGGGATCTCCAGAACCGGCTCCTCGATGTGGATGGGCGCTGCCTCATCCAGCTTCTTCTTCTCTGTCTTGACTTTGACTTCGCGCTCCACCTGCGCTGCTTTGCCGATCTTCCGATCCTGCCAGGCCTCCAGGTTGTCGCGGGCTTTAAATAGGCTGTCCTCAATCCAGCCGCCCAGTCTTTCCATGACAGTCAACCAGGACATGCCGCTATATAGGGAGAACCCAATGGCCATGGTCGCCAACATCACCAGCGTAGCGCCAGTGAAGCCGAATACCTGATGCAGCTTGTTGCCGATCACCTCGCCCAGCAGCCCGCCCGGCGCCATTGGGAGCGAAATGTGGATGGAGTGCAGCCGTAGCGATTCGATCCCGCACGAAGAAATCAGCAACATCAGAAAACCCATCATGCCGATGATCAACACTGGCTTGGGCGAGCTCATGACCCGATCGATGCGTTTATAGCCCCACCAGATGGCTGATACGCAGAACACGACCCACCACCAGGCGGATACGCCGAACAAGGAAAGCAGCACATCGGCCACCCAGGCGCCGACCTGTCCGCCACGATTATGCAGCCCTGGGCGCGTTGCGCTATGCGACCAGCCCGGATCACCCGGGTGATAGGAAAGCAGCACCAGGACCAGATAGATGGCTGCCACTACCATGACCAACCACCACGACTCACGCAGCAGCCCCGCCAGTTGTGGCGGCAGCGGCGAGTGGGTATTCGGTACGGCCTGGGCCTTTTTTTTCCGGAAATTTTTCAGGTTTTTTAAGAAATTCATATAGCTAACGCAACTACTTTAAGCTGTTTATAAAGTACATGATATTCGATTATGGTGCAAATTTACACAGTAATTCCGTCACCGCCAATGGTGCCCGCCCACCCTTGACCAGCGTGGATCACCCTGGTTGTGTCCGGCCTAGGCCCCAGGGCTGGGTGTTTCCTGCCGGTCATGGGATAATTGCCAGGTTCTGTCGGCGTGTAACCGTGTCGGCAGAGCCTCAGTACAATCCACATTGGAGAATCCGGGGAATCATGCTTTCTTTCCTGCCTGCTCCCGTCATCGGGGTTTTGGCTTCACTGCTGCTGTTTCTCAATATCCTGTTCTGTGCCTCGCTGCTGCTGGGTTTCGCGGTGATCAAGCTGGTGCTGCCTTTCAAGCCGGTTCGTATCGTGATTGATCGATTGTTGAATTTTTTTGCCGAGAACTGGGTATCCGGCAATAGCGGCTGGATGCGCCTGACCCAGCCGATGAACTGGACAGTACGTGGCGCTGATCAGCTGCAGTATCACGGTTGGTATCTGGTCAACAGCAATCACCAGAGCTGGGTTGATATCTTTGTCCTGCAACATATATTCGGGCGTCGTATCCCTTTATTGAAGTTTTTCCTGAAACGAGAGCTGATCTGGGTGCCGATCATGGGGCTGGCGTGGTGGGCTCTGGATTTCCCATTCATGCGCCGTCACAGCGAGGCCTATTTGCAAAAGCACCCCGATCAGCGCGGCAAGGATCTGGAAACCACGCGCAAGGCTTGTGAGAAATTTGCGTTGATTCCCACAAGTGTCATGAATTTTCTGGAAGGCACGCGCTACACGTCCGCCAAGCACCAGCGTCAGCAGTCCCCTTACCAGCACCTGCTCAAACCCAAGGCAGGGGGGATCGCCCTGGCGCTGAATGCGATGGGTGACAAGTTCCAGTCGTTCCTCAATGTCACCATCGTCTATCCAGACGGCATCCCGACCTTCTGGGGTTTTCTCTGCGGCAAGATGGGGCGTGTGGTGGTGGAGGTGGAAACCCTGCCGATCCCTATGCATTTCGTCGGCAAGGATTATCAAAACGACCCGACCTTCAAAACCGACATCCAACAATGGGTGCATGAGCTTTGGCTGGAAAAAGACGCCTTGATCGGCAGGCTGCTGGCTGAATCCCGCAGCTAGGCCCATCCTGGCTGCTGCGGCATCCAGGGTCAGGGTCTGCCTGGATCGGCTTTCGGTTTGTCAGCAGGCTTCATGGCCGCGAAAGCGGCCTTCTGCAGCTCCAAGGTTTTGATGGTCATCTGCAGCATGTTGACATTGGCGACCAGCCAGCTTTCCACCACTTTCAATTCCTGGATCTTCCGATCCAGCTCCTCTTCGCTCACTGGCGGAAACATTGCCTGCATCGGGGCTTCTAGTGGCTTCCACAAATTGCGGAAGAAGTTGAACGCATCATTGGGGTTGAACGGATCGGCCATGGTGTCGGTTCCCTGGTTGGTGGTAAGGCGGGGCCACAAATGGTGGTTGAGTGTACTTTACACCACTGGCGCCACCCTATCGCGTTCCATTCATTGAGATGCCTATCAGCGTCGTGCCACAGACAGCATATGCGACACATCGGGCAGCCCGCTTGCTGGCCAATTTACATCCAGCAGCTACACTCAAATCTGACGCAACAGAGGGTGGCGAGGCAGTCGCCGCAACGGGCCTATCGGATGGGTGGCAGTGTGATGGTGGCAATCAGAAAAGGGGTGGCGTAAATGAAAGGTGCAGCATATTGGTCGGCCTTATTGTATATGGCGGCTTTCTCCAGTGGGTGGGCTGACGATAAAACCATCACCTTGACCTCGTTGGAATGGCCTCCTTACACCGGGCAGGCATTGCAAAACCAAGGCGCGTCCGCTGCGGTGGCCAAGGCGGCTTTCGAGGCCATGGGCTATAAGCTCAAGATCGAATTCTACCCCTGGTCACGCGCAGTTGGTCTGGTCAAGACCAGCAAGACCCATATGGGGTACTTCCCTGAATATCACTCCACCGACAATGCCAAGACTTTTCATTATTCCGATCCAATCGGCAAGGGCCCGTTAGGGTTTGCCGAGCGTGCCGATGCCCCGATCAGCTGGAGCAGATTGAGCGACCTGGCCAGCAAGAAGATCGGCGTGGTTCAAGACTATGTGAATACCGATGAATTTGACGGCATGGTGGCGGCCAAGCAGCTGAAGGTCGATGTGGCAACCGACGACAGCAAGAATCTGCTCAAGTTGGGGGGAGGGCGTATCGACCTGGCGGTGGTTGATCAAAATGTCATGAATTACCTGTTGAGCAATGATAAGGATCTGAAATCACTCAAAGGTAAGCTCAAATTCAACGGCAAACTGCTGGAGGATAAAAATCTATTCATTTGTTTCAAGAAAGGCCCGGAAGGGGAAAAACTCGCCAAGCTTTTCAATGATGGGCTGAAGAAGATCAATGTTGATCAGATCATGGGCCAGCATCTGAAGTGATGGGAAAATGACAGCGGATTGTTTCTTCATGGAAGCCTCGATGAATCAAGCCCGATACCCCTTTCCAGCTTGATGTTGCGAGGCAACAGTGCTTTTTGCGCCAGACTGTTAAATATTTCAAGATTCCAAGATGGAAAATCATCACGTTTGCATTGGAACTCTTCTGGGTGCTATGCACTCTGAATAGCAGTTTCTCGGCGTAGCAGCAGATGCCGGAAATGGCAGTCAAGGAATGACCCTGGCCTTAGGGCTGCATCCATCCGTCAATACCGAAGCTGCCGGTACAATGATGAATACGTTCATGGAGCTGGAAAAATGCAAATTGTATACAGGGGCTGCCGACAGCGTGATCTGGTTGGTGGCGTATGGAGCTTGTTCAATTACGGCTTAGCCAATTATCGCGGCACTAGTAATGTCAATGCCATATTTGATAACGATGGTTATCGCACACAGGGCATTTCCTGCTCGGAAGACCCGGTGGTGGCGTTTGCCTATGCTTGCTCGAATCAGAACACTGCTATGGAAATGGCCATTTTTGCGATCTTGATCGATGACAATGTCGCCAATGCGGGCTCCATACAACGTCAGGCATCCGAGCAGAACATTGTGGCCGGGTCGGTTGTCGGAAAGTCGGTCGCTGCGATGCGCGAAGTCGTGCTATCGAAAGTCAAACGGTCCGCGGTGCTGGGTTATTACTCGATCCGCGTGAATGGCCAATTCTATGATCTGGGGCAATGGACCCCGGTTGAAGGTAAGGTCGATGTGCAGGATGTGTCACGCCGGACGATCGAGTATGAGGTGGCAGAATTCAAACGGCGCAACGGTGGGCAGGTGGGCAGCCAAGCCATCCTGAACGAGGTGAGTCGATTGATGGGGCACTGATTGATAGACCTCATCCAGGCCAGGGCGGATCACCGTGCTGGCCTGAGTCGTCGTGGGTGGGTTTGGCGGCAGCGTGCCACCCGCCTTGCAGCCCGCTGTTACAGCGGGCTCTGGTGGGGGCGTCAGCTATGTGACGAAGCCATCGGGCATCCAGTGAGTGCAAGATGATTGTGCAGATTCACGATGTAGCCTTGCCGCGATTGGTGAGCGTGCCGATGCCGCCAAATGCGAACCCGACCACCAATACATACCAAAGAGTCAGTGTGGGCTCATCCGGGGGAAGGATGGCCATGGTGATCATCACCAGTGCGGTGACAGCGAGCAGGCCCAGAATCATCAACAACGTAGAGACCGTCCGTGAGATCAGTATGATCTGAGGTGTGGGCGCAGACATGACCATCAGCACATACCCCACCAGCAGCAGGCCGGGGAATAGCAGAAACAGCGTCAAACCGGGCGTGGTGGGCAGCAGGCCAAAGGGCGCCACCAACAACCCTGTACCGCAAAGCAGGCCCAAACCCATCAAGACAACCCCAGCAAGTTGCAGCATATGTGTGAATCCTATCGCCGAAAACAATGATAATCGGAGCCTGATGCGCCGATTTCTACAGTATAGAGCGGAATCGACCGCAGTGGCAGAGCCCATGCGTGTTCAGGTGGCCAATCCTCGCGCTTTTTTGCACGGCTGGCTTTGGTGCGCCATGTCTACCAAACCTGGCGATGAATCGGCTCGGCTGACTTTAACGGCTGTCGCGGATTGCGTCGCGAAGCACGGATGCCATGTCATGCAATTGTTGGGCTGTTGAGACAAAAGGCGGGCCCATTGCAATCATGTCGCCACTGAAGCGGAACAGCATGCCTCGTTTGAGCCCTGCTTCAAACACTTGCAAGGCCCTGAGCCCCGGTTTGCCAGGGATGGGTGCCAGCTCGACCGCAGCGGCCAGACCGCAGTTGCGGATATCGACGATGTCCGCTTCACCTTTGAGGCTGTGTACGGCACTTTCCAAGACTGGCACGAGCTGGTTGACCTGTTCAAAGATGCCTTCCTCACTCAGCACGTCCAGCGTGGCGTGCGCAGCGGCCACCGCCAGTGGGTGGCCGGAATAGGTGTAGCCATGGAAGAACTCGACCATGTGGTCTGGCCCGGCCATGCAAGCCTCGTAGATCGCATGCTTGGTCAGCACGCCCCCCAGTGGCACGCTGCCATTGTTGATCCCTTTGGCAAAGGTGATCATATCGGGGGTGACCGCGAAATATTGTGCGCCAAAAGCGGCGCCCATGCGGCCAAACCCGGTGATCACCTCATCGAAAATCAGCAGGATGCCATACTTGTCACAAATCTCGCGCAGTCGTTGTAGATAGCCGACTGGCGGCACGATGACGCCAGCAGAGCCTTGCATGGGCTCGACGATCACTGCCGCCACGGTCGAAGCATCATGCAGTGCAACCAGCCGCTCCAACTCATCGGCCAGATGCGCCCCCCAGGTCGGTTGGCCTTTGGAGAACGCCATTTCCTGCAGGTTGTGGGTATGGGGCAGGTGATCCACACCGGGTATCATGCCAGCGGCAAACATTTTACGATTCGCCACCATCCCCCCCACCGACATGCCGCCGAACCCTACCCCGTGATATCCCTTTTCGCGCCCGATGAAGCGGGTGCGGTGGGCCTCGCCGCGTGCGCGGTGATAGGCCAGCGCCATTTTCAGGGCGGTATCGACCGCCTCTGAGCCGGAATTCACGAAAAATACCTGCCCGAACCCTGGCGGTGCCATGTCCACAATACGTTGCGCCAATCGGAAGGTCGGCTCATAGCCCATCTGAAAAGCCGTACCATAGTCGAGCACGTCCAGCTGCTGGCGAATGGCATCCATGATACGTGGGTGCCGATGCCCCAGCCCACAACACCACAGGCCCGAGAGGCAGTCAAACAGCCGTTGGCCTTCACGGGTGGTGTAGTAGACGCCATCGGCGCGATCCAGCATGCGCAGGGTGTGATGCTGCTTGAAGTAGCGGTTGTGCGAAAACGGCATCCAGTACGGCGACAAGGTGCTGGGGTCAAGCGGGGCGGCATCCATCCGAATCTCCTTACGAGTAGGCGTCGATGACCGACGAGGCACCTGTTGGCCACAGGGGGGCAGGGCAGGAAGGCGTCGTCGGGCCTTTGATCAGCTTGGCGATTTGTCTGGGAATGTAGCGCAGCGCGTCGGTTTTGACTACCGATGGCGATGTGATGGGTGGCTGGGACGGCCATCACCGACCCGGTGGCGGGGCGGGATGACGGGATCGGTTTCTGTGATCAAGCCTCCCGGTTTTCGAACAGCTCGATCGGGTTGCCAGATGGATCATCGACCAATACCTGCCTGCCGCCGGGCCCGCTGACAGGCGCCCCGCGTAATTCTGCGCCCATTGCCCGCAGTGCCTGTAGCGCTTCATCGAGATCGTCGACTTCAATGACCAGTCGGTTCCACCCACCTGGCGCCGGGATGGCACCGTTGTCGAGCGGGCGCTGGGCTGAAGTGCCTGGGCCGCTCAGCCAGAGTGTCAAACCATCACGTTCCAACATGACAAATGGTGGCCCCCATCGCTCCAGCTCGGTGAAGCCAAGCGCCAGATAGAAAGGCAAAGACTGATCGACATCGTGAACCAGGTAACGCACCGTAGCCATTTGGGTTCTCCTTTTGTCTGGTGCAGTTGAAAAGCGTAGAAAGCATAAGGGTCAGATACAGGGCCTGGGCCAGCAAACAGAAAAGGGCCAACTGAATTGGCCCTTGTTGGCGGCGATGACCGTGTTCACAAGCGGAATTGCGAAACCGATGCGCGGAGATCCACTGACAATTGCTCCAGAGAGCGTACCGTCTGATTGGCCTGTCGCACCGACTCAGCAGCGGAATCCACCATGGCGGCGATACGATCGATATTGCTGGCGATGCTGTTGCTGGCCGTGCTTTGCTCAGAGGTGGCATGGGCGACACTGCGTATTTTGCCGAGTGTATCGCGTGCACCTTCGCTGATTTCCCGTAGCGACTCGGCAGCCTGTTCTGCCATGGAAACGCCCTTGGCCACCTGCGGGGTGACCGCCTGCATGCTGGATACCACGGATTGGGTGTCGTGCTGTATGCCTTGGATCATGCCGGTGATTTGTTCGGTTGCGCCGCTGGTGCGCTCTGCCAGCTTGCGGACTTCATCCGCGACCACTGCAAAGCCCCGCCCTTGCTCGCCCGCCCGGGCCGCTTCAATGGCTGCGTTCAGCGCCAGCAGGTTGGTCTGGTCTGCAATCTCCTTGATCACTGCGGCAATGCCACCGATTTCACGCGAGCGCTCCATCAAGCCATGAATCTGCTGTGACGCCGAGTCGATCTGATCCGACACGCGTTGAATTTCGTGGGCTGCCTGGCTGACCAGCTTTTCACCATTGGCTGCCAGCACCGTTGAGCGTTCCGAGTTGAGCTCGGTTTCCCGTGCGCTTTGCGAGATCTGCTCCACACTGGAGGTCATTTGCTGGACTGCCGCTGCTGTGGCAGTGGTGGCGTCGGATGAGCTACGGGCGGCATCGTTGATATGGACCATCTGCGCTGTCAAATTGGCCGCCGAGCCACCCAGGGCATTGGACCCTTGCTGAATGCCATCGATCATGCCGCGCAGGCTGGTCTGCATGCGGGCAATCGACGACAGCAGGCTATCGTGTCGCTGGTTGGTGCTGACCTGTTGGCTGAGATTGCCATTGGCGATCTCGACGGCCACTGCCGCTGCATATGCTGGCTCGCCACCTAGCACCGCGTAGATGCGTCGCGACATGCCAAAGGCCAACAGCACCACCACGACCACCACGATGCTGCCCGCCAGGATGAAGCTGGTCGCGTAGCTCCAGTAGGTTGACTCGATGTCGTCGGTAAAGAACCCGATACCGATGATCCAACCCCAGGGCTCAAATTTGATGACCCCATTGAGTTTGGGGTATTTGACTTCCTTATCAGTCGATCGTGGCCGTGCGACATAGGTTTGGGCAAAGCCGATCGGCTTGTTGGCCACGGCATCTCGGTATACCTGCGCGGAGTAACGCCCGTCTGGCAGTTTTGTCCCTGGGTCGTGCTTGCCCTCCCGCTTCGGGTCTGGGTGGATCAGCATTGTGTCGTTCATGTCGCGCATGAAAAAGTAATCATCTTCGAAGCGCATGCTTTTGACCGCCGCCTTGGCCTGGCTTTGTGCGGCTTCCTTGGTCAGTTTGCCGCTCTGTTCCTGTTCCTGATAGTGGCTCACCATCTTGTGCGTCAGCCGCAGCAGCGTGGTGATCTGCATTTCACGCTCTTTCTGCATGGTGTGCTTGATGGTGGTCAGGGCAATCATCGTGATGGTGATCAGACCAATGATGGTACTGACGACAATGATGGCCAGTCGGGTTGAGAGCTTCATGAACGACCTCTGCTTATCGTTATTGCCAGCTTACGTGTCCGGAACGCAGGCTGGCGGTTCACAAGGAAAACCACTTCAAGAACTACGAAACCGTGTCAACAAGACCTGGTCTGGCGATTGTCATCTCAATGTCAGGTCTGGCGTCCGTTGCTGAGCTACCCGCTTCTGTATAGTACGAAATGCATTGCTTTGGTATCTGTGCAGGGCGTCGATCATATTCGTTATAGACTATATTTGATGCGTCTTATGCGAGCAGGCTGCGCTGCTGGCAATTGATCCCACTGCATTCAGGTTGTATTCCGTCTGTACTGCCAAACGGTAGCCACCGCCCTTCGACCCGAGTCTACGGTAACCGAGGGCCCGTGATCGATAGGTCGGATGGGCTAGGCTAGGGATCAAGGGCGTCTGATACCCTGCAGCCAGCGGTCATAGATCGCCTCGGCCAGTCGGTTGCTGATCGGCAGGAGGCGGGCCAATGAGGCTTTGATGCCGGCGGCTGATTGGACGCCTGGCGAGTGGGCCGCTGCCGCGATGTCCGCCTGACAGGTATCCACCCAGCCCATCACCTTTGCGGCATCCACCTCGCAATGAAACTGCATGCCCAGGTGCAGGCCATCCACCAGATAAGCCTGGTTGGGGCAGTGACGACCAATCGCCAGCAGCTCGGCTCCGGTGGGCAGGCTGAAGGTTTCGTTGTGCCATTGGAACAGAAGGGCGGGGTTGGCGCCGCCAAACCAGTCGCGGCAGACGGCGGGGTTGGCTGGTTGGATGTCCGACCAGCCGATTTCAACATGTGGGGAAGCGGTCACCACACCGCCCAGTGCTTTCGACAGCAATTGACCGCCCAGGCAGTGGCCGATCACAGGGACGCGCTGGCTGACAGCGTGGCCAATCAGCGCCAACTCCTGCGCGATCCAGGGCAGCTTGTCATTGACGCTCATCGGCCCACCCAGAATGGCCAGGCCGGAGAAGGCCGTTGCATCCGTGGGCAGCACATCGCCCGCAAACAATCGGCAGATTTGATAGGGCAGCTGGTGGCGTGACAGATGCACGGCGAGATGGCCCGGCCCATCGGCTGCGATGTGTTGTGTGATCAGGATCGGTTTCATATAACCCCCGGCGTGGTGTCGGTGTGTATTTTGGGTGTTGAAAATATTCACCGTTGTTGGCAGTATTATGCGCATATTTTGAACACTTGCATCAACCCGCTGATTTGGCAAGTGGGATATTGACAGCCGGAAGCAGATGGCGCCGCCATGGACTGTAACCCGTCGGTGGCGTTGCCAGCTGGAGCTGGACGACAATGACCTTGCCCATGGAGATCACCATGCCGCAGTCCACCCGACAGGGCCTCGATTGGCCGCGTGCGCAAGCATTGATGCAACGTGAGCGTGAGCATTTCGCGGCTCACCATCCCCAGTCGCTGGCGTTGTCAAAACGGGCGGATCGGCATTTGCTGTATGGAGTGCCGCTACATTGGATGATCGACTGGTCAACGCCTTTTTCGTTGTTTGTCGCATCGGCCCAAGGGGCGGGTTTTTGCGATGTGGATGGCCACGAATATGTCGATTTCTGCCTGGGAGACACCGGCGCCATGTTCGGCCATGCACCCGGCCCGGTTGCAGCGGCGGTGGCCGCTCAGACCGCCAAGGGCTTCACCACCATGCTGCCCTCTGAGGATGCGGCCATTGTCGGTGAGCTGTTGGCGGCACGCTTTGGTCTGCCTTTCTGGCAATTTGCGATGACCGCCACCGACGCCAATCGCTTTGTGATCCGCTGGGCACGCGCGGTGACTGGGCGTAGCAAGATCCTGGTGTTCAATGGTTGTTACCACGGCACGGCTGATGATGTATTCGTTGACCTGGTGGCTGGGCAGCCGGTGCAGCGCGCCAGCCTGCTGGGGCAAGTGTATGACCTGACCCGCCATACCGTTGTGGTGGAATTCAATGATCTGGATGCGCTGGAAGCCGCGCTGCAACAAGGCGATATTGCCTGTGTGCTGGCGGAGCCGGCCATGACCAATATCGGCATGGTGCTGCCGCAACCAGGCTTCTGGGCTGCGGCCCAGCAGTTGATACAACGTCACGGCGCCTTGCTGGTGATCGATGAAACGCACACCATCTCGACCGGGCCGGGTGGCTATTGCCGGGCTCATGATTTACGACCTGATCTGTTCGTGCTGGGTAAGCCGATCGGCGGAGGGGTGCCCTGCGCGGTGTATGGTTTCACCGAATCGGTTGCCGCCCGCATGCGTAAAGCGAAGAGTGAAGCCCCGCCTGGGCATTCCGGCATCGGCACGACCTTGACGGCCAATATGCTGGCCATGGCGGCGATCCGTGCCAATCTGGAGTCCGTGATGACCAACGCGGCTTATCAACACATGTTTTCGCTGGCCGAGCACTTGGCAACGGGGCTGCGCGGAGCAATCCAGCAAGCTGGGCTGCCCTGGTGCGTGACCCAGGTCGGCGCCCGTACGGAGTTCCAGTTCACGCCAACCCCGCCACGGAATGGTACCGAGGCGGATGCCACATTGGATGACGAGCTGGAACACATCCTTCACTTGTATCTGCTCAACCGGGGGGTGTTGATCACGCCTTTCCATAACATGATGCTGGTATGTCCTGATACCACCATGGCTGACGTCGATCGATTGGTCGGCCAATTTTCCAGTTGTCTTGAAACACTGACTTAACCGACTGATCAAGGAATGTCCCATGCAACTCAAAGACCCGACGCTGCTGCGCCAGCAGTGCTATATCGATGGCGAATGGTGTGATGCAGCAGATGGCCGCACCATCGCAGTCACCAACCCGGCCACCGCCGATCAATTGGGTACCATCCCCAGCGTGACCGCAGCCGATACCCAGCGTGCCATTGCCGCTGCGCAGGCGGCGCAGACAGGCTGGCGCGCGAAAACCGCCAAGGAACGTGCGACCATCCTGCGCCGTTGGTATGAGCTGATGATGGCCAACCAGGAAGACCTGGCCCAGCTGCTGACTGCCGAACAGGGTAAGTCGTTGACTGAAAGCCGGGGTGAAATCGCCTATGGTGCCAGTTTCATCGAATGGTTCGCCGAAGAGGCCAAGCGGCTGTATGGCGATACGATTCCCACGCCCACACCTGGGCGCCGATTGCTGGTGAGCAAAGAGCCCATCGGGGTCTGCGCGGCCATCACCCCATGGAATTTTCCCAATGCCATGATTACCCGCAAGGCGGGCCCAGCCTTGGCCGCAGGTTGCACCATTGTCGTCAAGCCTGCCACGCAGACGCCTTATTCTGCGCTGGCACTGGCTGAACTGGCACACCGCGCGGGCATCCCCAAAGGGGTGTTCAATGTGGTGACGGGTTCTTCGACGGTTATCGGTGCGGAGCTGACCAACAGCCCGATTGTGCGCAAGCTGAGCTTTACCGGCTCGACCGAGGTCGGCAAGAAGCTGATGGCGCAGTGTGCGGGCACCATCAAGAAGCTCTCGCTGGAGCTGGGCGGCAACGCGCCGTTCATCGTCTTTGACGACGCAGACTTGGATGCCGCAGTGGCGGGGGCCATGGCCTCCAAGTACCGCAACAGCGGCCAGACCTGCGTCTGTGTCAACCGGCTGCTGGTGCAGGAGGGCGTCTACGAGGCCTTTGTCGCCAAGCTGGCCGAGGCCGTCGCCAAGCTCAAGGTGGGTAATGGGGCGGACGACGGCGTCAACCAGGGCCCGCTGATCGACATGAATGCCGTCAGCAAGGTGGAGGAACACATTGCCGATGCCTTGGCCAAAGGTGGGCGTCTGATCGCCGGTGGCAAGCGCCACACCTTGGGCGGCAGCTTTTTCGAGCCCACGCTGATTGCCGATGTGACCACCGCCATGTTGGTGGCCAAAGAGGAAACCTTCGGCCCGCTGGCGCCCGTGTTCCGCTTCAAGACCGAGGCAGAGGCGGTACAGATGGCCAACGATACTGAATTCGGTTTGGCCAGTTATTTCTATACTCGGGATGTAGGGCGTGTGTTCCGTGTGGCCGAGGCCCTGGAATATGGCATGGTCGGAGTCAATAGCGGCCTGATCTCCACCGAGGTCGCACCATTTGGCGGGGTCAAAGAGTCTGGCATCGGGCGCGAGGGCTCCAAATATGGTATCGATGAATATGTCGAGGTGAAATACATCTGTATCGATGGTATTGGCGCCTGATTGTGCCGATGGCAACGGTGTGCCGGAAATGGTATGCCGTTGACACTACTGTCGATCGGTGTGGCTGCGATAGGCTTGCACCCGGCTGAGATGACCGGCCCCTTGTCTCGGCCATGTTTTAGGGCTTGGTGGCAGCCCGCATCGTTCAACTTCACTGGGTAGGGATTCAGCAAATGGCAAGCAATACAGAACTACATCAACGGCGCAACGCGGTCTTTCCGCGGGGCATGGGCGCACTCCATCCCATCTACATCGAACGTGCACGCAATGCTGAGATGTGGGATGTCGAAGGCAAGCGATACATCGATTTCGCCGGTGGCATCGCAGTGTTGAATACCGGCCACAGCCACCCAGTGATCAACCTGGCTGTGCAACAGCAGGTCGAGCGATTCAGCCACACCTGTTTGATGGTCAATCCTTACGAATCTGCCATCGAGCTGGCCGAAAAGCTATGTACCCTGGCGCCGATCAGTGGCGAGAAGAAGGCATTTTTTGTCTCGACTGGCGCAGAGGCCGTCGAGAATGCCATCAAGATCGCTCGTGCGGCAACAGGCCGCTCCGGCGTGATCGCTTTCACCGGTGGGTTTCATGGTCGCACCCATTATGCGATGGGGCTGACCGGCAAAGTGGTGCCTTATAAGGCGGGGTTCGGGCCATTTCCGGCAGAGATCCATCATGTGCCGTTTCCCATCGAATACCACGGCGTGACGGTGGAGGACTCCATCGCTGCGATCCACAGCCTATTCAAATGCAGCATCGAGCCCAGCCGGGTGGCGGCGATCATTCTGGAGCCGGTACAGGGCGAGGGTGGTTTCTATGCGGCGCCACCTGAGCTGATGCGAGCATTGCGGCAAATTTGCGACCAGCACGGCATCCTGTTGATTGCAGATGAGATTCAAACGGGCTTTGCCCGCACCGGCACGATGTTTGCCATGCAGCAATATGATGTGGAGGCCGATTTGATGACCATGGCCAAATCACTGGCAGGTGGCTACCCACTGGCAGCGGTGGTGGGGCGGGCCGCCGTGATGGATGCGCCTGCGCCAGGCGGTCTCGGTGGCACCTACGCGGGCTCGCCTGTGGCCATCGCGGCAGCATTGGCGGTGTTGAAGGTGATTGAAGATGAGCAGCTGGTGCAGCGCTCGCAGACCCTTGGCGAGCTGCTGCTCGCACGCCTGAAGGCATTGCAGGCCCGTTACCCGCAGCGGATCGGTGAGGTACGTGGCAAAGGTGCCATGGTGGCCATGGAATTCGTCAAACAAGGCGATGCACATCAGCCCGATGCCGATGTGACCAAGGCTGTGGTGCTGGCCGCAGCGCAAGCGGGGTTGATTTTGTTGTCCTGCGGCACCTATGCAAATGTGATCCGCTTCCTGATGCCGCTCACGGCACCTGACGCCTTGGTGGAAGAAGGTTTGGCCATCCTGGCAACAGTATTGGAGCAGACGCTGGTTTGAGTTTGCCAACACAGCTGGCGGGGCCAATCGGCCCCGTCTTCACGGTTGCAGGGGTTAGACAGCAGGGCGCGTGGCCTGCAGGAAACGTGCGCTGACTGCTTTGAATTGAGGTGTGCCAGCTTGGCGCAGCCATTCGAACAGCACCATTTCACGGCTGACGATCACTGCGCCGGCCTGTTGCATGCGGGCCAGTGCCAGCTGGATATCGTGCGTGGTGCGCGATGAGACGACGTCCGCTACTACGTAGACTTCCTTGCCTTCATTGATCAGCCCCAGCGTGGTTTGCAGCACGCAGACGTGGCTTTCCATGCCGCAGATGATCACCTGTTTGCGCTGAGACAGCAGCTCGCTGGGCAGGCAATTTGCGGACAGGCAGGAGAAATGGACTTTTTCGACCACCTGGGCTGCGGGCGCCAGGTCTGTCAGGCGTGGCAGCGTGTGGCCAAGCCCCTTGGGGTATTGCTCGGAAAAGACAATGGGCACGCCGACCATGGCGGCCAACTCGACCAGCCAAGCGCAGTTCTCGACGAACTGATCGGCCTGGTGGACGGCGGCGACCAGTTTTTCCTGTATATCCACAACCAGCAACCACGAGCGGTTGGCGTCAATCATCATGGTGTTGTTCCAGTCAGAAGAATCGGGCTAGCTTAGCACAGGACGTGGCCTGTGGCCGCATCAGGCTGATCAGCCACCGGCGGCTTCCTTGCCCCAGACCGGGTACATGCGGAATGGCATCCGATATTTGCGGCTGTCAACGGCCTCTCGGATGGTGTACAGCGCCTCGCTGGTTTTACGGCGGATCGGGAATTCCAGATCGACGCCGAAAGGGCCGATCACTGAATGCACCCAAGGTGTCGCTGTATTGTCTGAGCGCTTGCTGACCACGCCGATCTCACCATTGGCAAGGCGAACCATGGTGCCAGGCGGGTAGATGCCGATGATCTTGATGAAATGGGCAGCGATTTCCGGGGCGATGGCATGACCGCTCTCCAGCAAGATATCCCGCAGCACGGCATTGGGCAGAGCGACGGCGCGTTCGCCGCGCACCGAGATGCGGGCGCAATAGCGGTCAGCGATATTCAACAGTTTGGCGCATAAAGTGATCTGATCCCCTTTCAACCCGACTGGATACCCCGAGCCATCTTCCGCCTCATGATGCTGCATGACGATCTCCAGCCACAGATCATCGGCTACGGTGGCCAAATGCAGGATGTCTCGCCCCTTTCTGGGGTGGCCGCGAATGGCTGTTTTCACCGCAGGGGCCAGCTCGCCGGTGATGGTGTTCAGTTTGTCCTGCACCTCGATCATGCCTAGATTCATGGTCAGCGCCGCGCACAGCAAGGAGTGCAGATCTGGTTCGGCCAGTTTCATGCTGCGCCCCAGAACACAGGCCAGGATGGCGCAGTCGGCATGGTGCCGCACGGCATAGCTGCCTTTCTGCCGTTGTTGGATGAAGGCCAGGGCGATATCGGTGTTGATCTGGCACGCACGTTGGATCAGTTTGGCAATGTCGCCAATCGTTTCATTCAGCTGTGGCGTGGGGGATTTCAAGAGCTGTGGCATGGTCTCCAGCTTTTCGCGTGCCTGTAGCAACGGCATCACGGCAGATTGGGCGCCTTCGCCTTCCGACGCCGCTTTTTCCGTCGCGGCCAGCTCGTCGCGATCCACGTACAAGCCGGTGTCGATCAGTCGCTCGATCTGGGCGTCTGACTCCAGTACAAAACCTTTTCGCAACAGCAGATGCCCTTGCTGGTCGTACACATCCCACGGTAACGGCTCACCAACAACCAAGTGAGCTTCAGCAATGCGCTGGTGATTGGCAGGCACGTCACTTCCTCCTTGCGGCCATCAGATGGACTGGCGCTGCTTTTCAGTATAGTTGCAAATACGGATATATCGGAATTCTATTGATCGATGTCAGCAAAACCGGATAGCACCAGAAAAGCCATGGTCAGGTCGGGCTTGATGTGTGTCAAGAGAATCAATGTTTGATGTGAAAATACACAATATATTGGTCTACTATTTGGTCAGTGATCAATTGATAGTGGTGAGGTGAAGATGAGCCCTGTTGTGAGCCTGCCCAGTGAAGTCATCAAACGGGATGGCCGCCATGTCCCGTTCGATGCCGGTAAAATCCGTCAGGCCTTGGCCAAAGCCAGCCAGGCCAGTGGTGAATTCGGCGTGGCGGAGTGCGAGCGGCTGACCAGCCAGGTGGTCATTGCATTGACACGGCATTTCCGTCGTGACCCGATGCAGATCGAGGCCATACAAGACAGGGTGGAGCAGGCATTGCTGGCAGCTGGCTATGTTGCCACGGCCAGGGCTTACATCGTCTACCGCGAGCAGCATGCAGCGCTGCGGCAGGATCACCGGACGTTGGTCGATGTCGCGCGCAGTATCAATGAATACCTGGATCAGCAGGACTGGCGTGTGAACGCCAATGCCAATCAGGGCTATAGCCTGGGTGGCCTGATCCTGAACGTATCGGGCAAGGTGGTGGCCAACTATTGGTTGTCGCATGTCTATCCGCCAGCGGTGGGCCAGGCACATCGCGAGGCAGATCTGCATATCCATGATCTGGACATGCTGTCTGGCTATTGTGCGGGCTGGAGCCTGCGCACCTTGCTGCACGAGGGCTTGAATGGTGTGCCCGGCAAGGTGGAGGCGACCCCGCCCAAGCATCTGTCGAGTGCGATTGGTCAGATCGTCAATTTCCTCGGTACGTTGCAAAACGAATGGGCTGGCGCCCAGGCGTTCTCGTCCTTTGATACCTATATGGCGCCTTTCATTCGCAAGGATGGCCTGGGTCATGCCGAGGTCAAGCAGGCGATGCAGGAGCTGATCTACAACCTCAATGTGCCTAGCCGGTGGGGCACCCAGACGCCTTTCACCAACCTGACCTTCGACTGGGTATGCCCCGCCGATCTGCGTGAGCAGGTGCCTTATGTCGGCGGTGAGGAGATGCCTTTCACCTATGGCGAGCTGCAGGCCGAGATGGACCTGATCAATCAAACCTATATCGAGGTGATGATGGAAGGTGATGCCAAGGGCCGGGTATTCACCTTTCCGATCCCGACCTACAACATCACGCCGGATTTTGATTGGGACAGCCCCAATGCGCAGCGGTTGTTCGAAATGACTGCTAAATATGGTTTGCCTTATTTTCAGAACTTCCTCAATTCCGAGCTGCAACCACATATGATCCGCTCGATGTGCTGCCGCCTGCAGTTGGATCTGCGCGAGCTGTTGAAGCGGGGGAATGGTCTGTTCGGCTCTGCAGAGCAGACTGGCTCGCTAGGGGTGGTGACGCTGAACTGTGCACGGATCGGCTACCAATATCGAGGCGATGAACAAGGCTTGTTCCAGCAGATCGACCACCTGCTGGTGCTGGGCAAACAAAGCCTGGAGATCAAGCGTAAGGTCATCCAGCGGCATATCGACAATGGGCTGTTTCCGTACACCAAACGCTATCTGGGTACCCTACGTAACCATTTCTCGACGCTGGGCGTGAATGGCATCAACGAAATGATCCGTAATTTCACACAAGATGCCCACGATATCACCACCGATTGGGGGCATGCCTTTGCCTGCCGGGTACTTGACCATATCCGTGACCGGATCGTGGCATTTCAGGAGGAAACCGGCCACCTCTACAACCTGGAGGCCACACCAGCTGAGGGCACGACCTACCGCTTTGCAAAAGAAGACAAAAAGCGCTTCCCGGACATCCTGCAGGCAGGCACCCCGGCCCAGCCCTATTACACCAATTCCAGCCAGTTGCCGGTTGGCTTCACTGACGATCCATTCGAGGCCTTAGCCCGGCAGGATGCGCTGCAGCGCAAATACACCGGTGGCACGGTGCTGCATCTGTATATGAATGAGCGGGTGTCATCGGCAGAGGCCTGCAAACAACTGGTGAAGCGTGCATTGTCGCGGTTTCGGCTGCCATACCTGACCATCACCCCGACATTCTCGATCTGCCCCAGGCATGGCTATCTGGCTGGGGAACACGAATTCTGCCCGATCTGCGATGCCACCTTGCTGGCAGAGCAGCAGGCTAAATCTTGTCAATGTTGAATCAGGAAAGGAAGGACAGATGAACACACCACGCAACCAAGTCCACCAACTACCCACAGGCCAGCGCACCCGCTGTGAAGTCTGGACGCGTGTCATGGGCTATCACCGGCCAGTGGCTTCATTCAACATCGGCAAACAAGGTGAGCACCGGGAGCGTTGCTTCTTCAACGAGCCTGAGCAAGGTCAGCCCACCCCATGAGGACAACCCATATACCACCTGCTGACGCATTGCAGGTGGCGGGTCTCACCCCATTTTCCACGCTAGACTACCCGGGCCAACTGTCGGCTGTCGTCTGGGTGCAAGGCTGCCCGTGGCGTTGTGGCTACTGTCACAACCCACATCTGCAAGCACGGGGCCAAGGTGGTCAGCTGGCGTGGTCGGCGGTGCAGCAGTTCCTGCAACAGCGCGTGGGCCTGCTGGACGCCGTAGTGTTCTCCGGGGGGGAGGCAACGGTTGACAAGGCGCTGCCTGCCGCCATGGCGGCGGTCAAAGCGATGGGGTTCCGCGTGGGCTTGCATACCGCTGGGTGCTACCCAGCCAGGCTGGACAAGGTGCTGCCACTGTGCGACTGGGTCGGTTTGGACGTGAAAACCCTGTGGGCGGACTATGATCAGCTGACCGCCACACCTGGCAGTGGCCGGGCAGCAGAAGCATCGTTGAATCAGCTGCTGCTATCTGGTGTGCCACATCAGATCCGCACCACGGTGCATGAGGCATGGCTGCCGGCAGGAAAGTTGCTTGCGTTGCAATCCATGCTATCGAGCTATCCCGTAGCCAGTCATGTATTGCAACCCTTTCGGAAAGAAGGATGCCGCGAGGAATTCATAGCAAGATTGCTATGAATTCAGGTCTTCTCAGGGTGATTCGGGGGCATGCAGACAAGGCAGCATGGTGATGATGCCCCTTTGTCCTCAAAGTGTGTCATGTTGTGCAGAGATTTCGGACATCCACTTAACTAGCAGACGCCCTTAAACATTCTGACACTGTACACCCAAGCTAACAATCCCAAAGCATTAAATGCTTTGGGATTGTTGTGGCGAAATCCTAACTCTTTGGTGAGAAATATTTTTTTGTTAAGGAGAAGACGCCATCAGGCAGTCTAACCCAAACTCTTCCATTGGAATCATTAATTAATTTTCCGCTCAGTTCAAACTCAAGCCTTGGTGTTATAAATTTAGAATCAAATTTAATTTCCGCATTGTCGGAATCACTCTCTGACTTGATGAATGAAATAAGATGACTGTATGATTTTTTAAAATCACTCTGCAGCTTGATAACCTCGGTCTCGGAAAGGGAGGCTAGTTGCTCTAATGTAAACTCGCGATCTAGCTGGTAAACGTAGCGATTTCTTCTTGTCCTCTCTGCATCACTCATTTCAATATAAATAGCAGCTGCCGGAACGATTTTCAATTCTCCTTCATTGCTTTCTGTTTTTTGCAGGTAAATATAAGGCGAGACATTTAGACCGCTATTCTTCAAATCTAATTTGTTTTCAACGGCAGATTCGCTAAACAATGCCTCGGATTTGATTTTTTTGAATGTGGTGAGTTTTTCGACATCTTGATCCGTTTGTGATTTTATCATTGCGATGTTCGCAGCCACTCCTATGGGGCCAAGCAATAGGCCTAACCCCACGCCGCCGCCTCCGAAGTTCTGAGCATACAATACATCTTTTGACTCATTTAATGGCCTTAAGGTATGAGTCTCGAGGTCAAGGGCTGTAGAGTGCTTGACGGTGTAGCCTTTATTCCGATCCAAGTCGGTTAGACTTTTTTGAGGGGTAGGAGGGACTGTCGTGCATGCAGCTAACATTGCAACGGAGATGAGTAGGGATATATTCTTAAGTGCAATCATGATCTATTTAAATTGTAATGCGTGGTTAAGGAAGGTAGGGTTGGGCAATATATTTTTATTAAAAGGTGATAAAGTTTAATTGTAAGACGGCGGATGTGAACTCGGATATGGCATTGACGTAAGGCGAGGCAGCACATTTTTCCATTGAGTTAGATGGGTATGTAAATTTCGTCACACATTGTAATCTCGTCGAAGCGGCAACATGTAACAAATACTTTGAAATATGTACAACACAATTTCCAGCGGGTGTAGCCGGCTAAGTTTCATGCTCAATTTTTGCTTTGCCTGAAAGCTAGTGCGGATCATTCCTTCACTTAGCTGCTATTCCGAAGTTGGCTATATGTTGAAAATGTTAATTATACATTAAAAAATGCAGCAGTCTATATGGTTTGAGCTATCAATGCCGGTCTTCTCCAGAAGATACTGCAAAAGTGACTTGGATCGAATATGCGCATGTTGGCGGAATTGGGCCGTACAGGATTAGCGCGTTAACTGCGCCTAACAGCTGACCGCTTGGCTAAGCTCAGATCAAGTTGGCATATCCCACAATAATAGAATCTGGTGGTGTCGGTGCTTTTTACATTAGATAACAAACCTACCTAAACCAATGCTATTAAGTGATGGAATTCGAAATTATTCATATTGGCTATTGGCAATGGCAAGTGAACATACACGCTACCAATTCAGCTAAATTTTTCGCGGAGCGTATGTCAGGTTTTCTTACACTTGATTGAAATAAAATTCCACGTCAATCACTAGATTATTATTTGTTAATAATCTTAAATTATTGCGATCCAATATGTAAAACATTCATGCTGTATGTGATATGTGAAATGCAATTTATTTTAAATGAATTGGAACGCAATTTGCATGTGTTTCAATGTACGCCTGCTTGTATCAGTACAGTTTGCGTTGTAAGCAAGATTTATTCGTTTTTTACAATCCGGTACCTTTATTTAAACTGTCGCTGATAGTCGCCGCCTGCTTTGATATGAATTCGTCGCGTTGTTCCCATCCAATCAACACTTAGGCATCAAAGTATTCTGCACCTTTTATTGTGCTCAGCATTGTTTCTTCCATTTCCTCCCCTTTGAACATAACAAATGTGTGTAATCGGTTGTGCGAACGCGCTACGTGAGTAGCACCACTGTCTTTCAGTTTAGGAGCCAATCATGAGTACTGAAACGAAACGACGTAAGCAATCGATGTGGTATAGGCCGTGTTGCATTCTGGCGATCTGCATTGGCTTTGCACCATCCATGCTCCCAGCAGAGCAACTTCCCGTTTTCAAATTGACCGATCCAGAAGTGAATTACAACAAAGCCAATGCGGTGTTGACCAGCCTGTATGGTGGCAGCTTGCCTTTTGCCGCAGATATTCAAGACAAACGGGATGTTGTTATTCACCGGGTTGAAAACAAAGAGGTCGAATTGAACAAAGCCAGCGGCGGAATCTTTGCCAGGGACGTCACGCAACTTTGGAATACCAATCTCAAGCCTCTGCTGCCTGATCAGACCAAAACAAGGAAGCTCGCTGATCAGTTCTTGTCCCAGCTGAAGCTGTTACCCAACAACCAGCCCTACACCCGGGTCTCGTTTGCTGGATATAGTGAAACAGGCATGGCGACTGATACGACATCTGCTGCTTCCGCTAAAACTATTCTCGATAGACAGGTCAATTACCAGGTTGAGGTTGTCGTGAAGTCTGGCCAAGGCAGGGAGCGCGCTCTGCCTGTAGTCGGAGGGGGTGGTAAGTTTAAAGTGGCGGTGGGTGATCAAGGCGCAATCATTGGTTACCACGGTGTGTGGCGACCAATTACAGGGGTAAGCAGTAATGAAGAGATCATGTCGCGGGCTGAGGCTGAATCTCAATTCAAGCAATCCGTTGGCAAATTGCACCTGACGCGTGTTGAGTCGTTCCTGGCCTATTACGCGGCACCTGCATTTGAAAAGCAGGAACATCTTGCCCCAGTCTGGGTGATCAAAGCGGAAGCCAATGTTGCCGGAAAGCGGCTGCCACTGCGGTATACCATGATAGCGGCAACCAAGTACGGCCCCAACTTCAACCAACACGACCTGGTTCCGCAAATGTCTCGTCAAGTGGCAATGTTACCGCCATTGGGCGCAGTCAACTTCGGTGAAGTCGTAGGCGGTATACAACTCAATCCGTCTGCTGTCTATCCACTCACTGCAGACGATGCGGTAAACGAAGCTGGCACCTCATGGATTGGCGCGAGTCAGGGATTGCCAGGTAGCCAAGCCAATGCGCAGGGCTTCGTGGATCGGCTATCTGCTGCGGGCTGGACAATACGGTTCAACTGGGGTGAGGGCAATGCCTGGGAATCAGACTGGAATGCTAATGATGATCTATGGGTCGATGCCGTCGACTTTGCGTTCTATACGGGACATGCCAATTCCGACGGTTGGGTATTTAATGCACCTAACGATACCTTCCTGCATTTCAGTGAAGTCGGGGCCAGCCCTGGTAGTCCGGATGATCTATATGGTCAGCAGGATTTGGAATGGATTGCGATTGCTGCCTGCGGTCCGCATCAAAGCAATCACTTTACTACCGGAATCGGCAATGCCTTTGACCGCTGGCGTGGAATCTTTGATGGCCTGCATGTATTCCTCGGCTATGGTGCGATTACCTATGACAACACCAGCGAAGGCTCACGCCTTGCGGAGCTCACATTGGCTGGTTGGACTGTTATCGATGCTTGGTTCCGGACGGCCTGGGAAATTCAACCTGCCACGAACACTTTTGGTGCACCGAATGGCCCAACCATATATGCGACTGCCATGTATGCGCACATGGGTGATAACGCCACACGTAACGATCACATCTGGGGAAGGGGCGCAACCGTTGCTGACCCAATCGGTCCGAATCAGATGCGAGTACTGCTGTGGTCTGGAACATAACACAATGCTCTAACCAGTACCCGGTCGGCAGGTGGCATGATAGCCGCCTGTCGACCGGTCGCGGCGATGCTCCTCATCAGCAGGGCGCCTCATAAAGCCTGAGTCAGGTCATGAAACAATGTGCCCAAGGCAACATACAACCAGATATCGTTGCGACTTTATGAGCATGGTTGGCGTGGTGCACGATACTGAGTCGTATCCCCGGATACATGTGCGATGACCAATGGCCGAATTCAGCGAGCCAATGATCGACCAAACCGCCCGCACTGCTACGATATCTTCAACCTCAAGCCCATTTCGTTACACACAACCCCATTGGCATGATGCAATCGGTAATAGGTGGGTGCCGGGCTCCGGGACAAATCACTCTCGAATGGATAGCCAATGGATAGTACGCTTGCCTAGGGCTGTCAAGACGGGCTGCGGGGCATCCCGCAGGATTGGATGGCAGTGATGCCCCTTTGTCCACAAGGTGTGTCGCCATCGTTGATGGGGTGGGGTGTGCCCGCTTCATCAGCCATCACGGCTTGTGTTGTCCAACTCACCACGCCTTGCTTATCCAACTTCATCCGTAAGATCCAGCCGGTACGGGTGGCGGGCGTGGTGAAGCTGTCGAACACGAAATTGCCCAGGCTGTAGATGATGGGCTTGCCTCGATAAAGCTCCGCGCCTTGTGTGATGTGTGGGTGCGCACCGACCACGGCGTCGGCACCGGCATCGATCATCAGCCGGGCCAGCTGGCGTTGCCGCTCGGTGGGCGTCGGCTCTCGCTCCCAGCCCCAGTGCATGAAGGGGATGATGATATCGGCCCCGGCCTGCCGTGCTGCGCGGATATCCGCTACCACATGACTGTCTTCGCTCCAGGCGACGCCAGGCCAATTGCTGCCCGCTTCGAATGAGCGAGGTTTGAATTCGTTGTAACCCAGCACCGCAATGCGCAAGCCATGGCGGTGTAGCCATAGCGGGATGTGTGCTTCTGTCAGATTCACCCCACCGCCGAAGGCCTGAATGCCAGTTTTCTTCAACCAATCCAGTGTCTCTACGAATGCTGGCTTGCCATAGTCACCTGCGTGGTTGTTGGCGACGGACAAGGCATCGAATCGCCCTTTCAGCAGGGGTAGGACACTGGGTTTGGCGCGAAAGGTGAAGATCTTGTTGTCCAGTGGCTGGCCCGTTGTGGCAATCGGACATTCCAGATTGCCAATACGGAAGTCGGCAGCTTTCAGCAGCGCATCCACATGCCGAAACGGATCTTGCCCTTGGGCAATGGTCTGGCCAGGTCCGTCATCCAGCATGATGTCACCGACGAATACCAAAGACACAGTGGATTGCTCGGCGGCTTGGCCAGCCTGGGCGGCGAATCCTGTGCAGACTGCAGCAGCCATCAGCATGGCAGGTAGGCAGGCAAGCGAGGGTCGATGGGGCATAGGGGTCAGTCCGCTGGGTTGGTCGGTAGCCATTCACACCAGTACTGCAATTCGCCATCACGCACTGGTTCATAGATGAACTGCAGCCCCGTGAAGCCATAGCGAGGGTGACGGGCAGGTGGGTAGTGATAACTGGCCTGCTGAATCGGCGTGGGGCCGTGTTCGCGATCAGCGAATACATACAGCTTGATGCTGGCTAGGTCAGCGGGTGTGCGTTGGAACACGATCCGCAGCTGAAAATAAGACCCGATTTGTAGATTATCCACCGAGTAGGGCTGGGTGGTGGCCCGGGCGGTTACCACATGTTGCTCCCCACCATATTGATAGTGGCAACGTATGGATTCGCCCAGGGTGGGGGCGTTGATCAGCGCATACGCCACGCCTGCCAGCAATACGAGGTTGTGCTGGCGGCGGCTCACAGAAAACGATCCAGCAGTTTTCTGCTGTGACGATCCATGGCGAACAGGTCACGGATCATGAATTGCACACCGTGGCTGTCCGCTATCAACAAGGTTCCGCCAGGTAGCCGCCGGATATCTTCCTCGCCCTTGAGAATGAAGCTGGTTGTGCCGCGCGTGGTGTCGACCTCCCAGGTGCTGGGGGTGGCAAAAGTCGAAACCTGCTTGAGCTTCACAATCTCTGGCATGAATTCGCGACTGGCCAGTTCGCTCTCCATCATCGATCGCGTATCGGCAGGCAGGTCATGCAGGTGGTCTATCCAGGCCACCTCATGGCCATCGATGTCCACCAACGCAATGCCTTGCTCAGGAGCCGCTATGGGAAAGGCTCGCACCGGCAGTACCCCCTCATGGCGGCTGCCGTCTGGTAGGGTCAGGATCAGGCGACCGAATGGATTGCGGCTTAATTGAAATGGCGATGTGTTCATGCTCAGTCCTCATCCTGCTCGTCGTTGTCGGCCTCGCTATCGACATTGCGGGCTTGTGCCTCGTACAAGCGATAGTAATGGCCTTCCTGCGCCATCAGCTCATCATGGTTGCCAACCTCCACCACCACACCGCGATCCATCACCACCAGTCGGTCGGCTTTACGCAGCGTGGACAAGCGGTGCGCGATGGCAATCGTGGTGCGGCCCTGTACCAGATTGTCCAGGGCTTTTTGGATCTCTTTCTCGGTTTCGGTATCGACCGATGATGTCGCCTCATCCAGTATCAGAATACGCGGGTTGATCAGCAAAGCGCGTGCAATCGAGATCCGCTGTCGCTCGCCGCCCGACAGGCCTTGGCCGCGCTCACCCACCAGCGAATCGTAACCTTGCGGCAGGCGCAGGATGAATTCATGGGCGTGAGCCGCCCGCGCTGCGGCAATGATCTCCTCGCGGGTTGCATCGGGTTTGCCATAGGCAATGTTCTCGGCAATGGTGCCGAAGAACAGGAAGGGCTCCTGTAACACCAGCCCGATATTGCGTCGGTAATCCGCCAGGCTGAGCGAGCGGATGTCCGTGCCATCCAGCCGGATCGAGCCTTCTGTGATGTCATAGAACCGGCAGATCAAGTTGACCAAGGTGCTTTTGCCAGAGCCGCTGTGCCCGACCAGGCCGATCATCTCGCCAGGGTGGATGGTGAGATCCACCCCCTTGATCACCGCACGGTTGCCATAGCGGAAACGCGCATCGCGGATGTCGATCTGGCCTTTGACTGCAGGCAGCTTGACCGGGTTGGTGGGCTCGGGCACGCTGGAGACATGATCCAGAATATCGAAGATACGTTTGGCGCCAGCAGCGGCCTTCTGGGTGACCGATACAATGCGGCTCATTGAATCCAGCCGACCATAGAAGCGACCGATATAGGCCAGGAAGGCTGTCAACACACCCACCGTGACATGGCCATTGGCGACCTGCCAGATACCGAATGCCCATACCACCAACAGACCGATTTCAGTCAGCAGCGATACCGTGGGTGAGAACAGCGACCACACCTTGTTCAGCCGGTCATTCACCAGCAGGTTGTGCTTGTTGGCCTCGCGAAAGCGTTGTGCTTCACGCTGTTCCTGCGCAAAAGCCTTTACCACGCGAATGCCGGGAATGGTATCGGCCAGTACATTGGTGACCTCGCCCCACACCCGGTCGATCTTTTCAAAGCCTGTCCGCAGACGGTCGCGCACGAAATGGATCATCCAGCCGATGAAGGGCAGTGGCAGTAGTGTCACCAGGGCCAGCCAGGGGTCGATCGACAGCAGAATCACTGCTGTCATCACAATCATCAGCACATCCGAGATGAAATCGAGCAGGTGCAATGACAAAAAGACGCTGATGCGGTCGGACTCGGAACCGATCCGCGACATCAAATCCCCTGTGCGCTTGCCGCCGAAATATTCCAACGACAGCTGCAACAGGTGCTCATAGGTCGTGGTGCGCAAGTCGGCGCTGATGCGTTCGCTGACCAAGGCCAGGATATAGGTTTTGCCCCAGCCCAGCCCCCATTGCAGCAGCGCGGCTACCAGCAGCCCCATCAGGTACAGTCCGACATTCATCGGATCGATGTGCGCCCCGTTTTGGAAGGGGATCAGCACATTGTCCATCAGCGGCATGGTCAGATAGGGCGGCACCATAGCGGCAGCGGTGGCACCCAGCATCAACAGAAAACCAGCCAGCAGTTGGCCTTGATAGGGTTTGGCAAAACGCCACAGCCGCAGCAGTGTCCAGGTGGAAGGCGGGGTGTGCAGCTCGCGTGCGCAGATCGCGCATTCGTCCTGGTCAGGCTCCATTGGCGCCTTGCACTGCGGGCAGGTCAATTCCTCCGGCGCGGGCACGGGCTGGCCCGACACAATGCTTTCCAGCTGCAATTTGAACTTGTCCAGCAAGCGCAAAGCCACCACATTCTGGCCCAGCGTATAACGCCAGATGGCAAGCCGCTGTTGGCTGTCACACAGCTCCAGCGCACCGACACCTGCATGATCGTGATGTTTGAGGGATAATCCTGCCTGTAAGGCCCAGTTCTGCCAGTGGGTCTCGCCAGGAGCTAGTGCCAGCAACCGCTGATTGGTCAGTACCAGCACCCCTTGCGAGAAGTGCAGGTGTGTGTCGAGATCCAGCAGCAACCAGGCGAGAATCTCCTCGCCGGCCACCAGCTGTGGTGCCAGGCTTGCCTGCCAAGGCTGCGGCAGTACTAGGTGAGAAGGTGAAGCAGTGTGTATCATCATCGGATTAATCGCTTATTCAGGCAGGGCAGGTTAGGCTGATCGCACGATCCACAAGATCGCGCAGCCATCCCTGTTTTGGCCTGTAAGCCGCATCTGGAGTGGCTTGCAGGCGATTCCTGGCTGAGGAGTAAAGAGTCGTCTCCGTGTCAACGGCACGGGGACAGCATCGTCAACTGAACGGGGTGTTTCCCATTATCGGGCGCTTTACGGTATTCTCGCATATTCTAAAATGGCTTATGACGCCAAAGTCGAGAAGTATACTTCACTCTGCTGCGTGGCACGGCAACGCTGCCGATCTGTGCACAGTTTGATCTGGTCTTTACGATCAGATTGCATGCCCTAAACTGGATCATGAAGAAAAAAGACATTCAATTTCTCCGCGTGACCTACCTGCGCGGCCCCAATATCTGGACATATCGCCCGGTACTGGAAGCCTGGGTGGATATCGGTGAGCTGGAGGAATCGCCCTCCAATACCATCCCTGGTTTTTATGAGCGCCTGTCCAGCTGGCTGCCCACGTTGATCGAGCATCGTTGTGGCGTCGGTGTGCGTGGCGGATTTCTGCAGCGTGTGCAAGAAGGCACCTGGCCTGCCCATATCATGGAACATGTGGTGTTGGAATTGCAAAATCTGGCCGGCATGCAGGTGGGATTCGGCAAGGCGCGCTCGACCAGCGAATATGGCGTCTACAAGGTCGCGGTGCGGGCCCGCAACGAACAGGTCAGCCGTGCGGCCATGGAGGCAGGTCGTGATTTGGTCATGGCCGCCATCGAAGACCGCCCGTTTGATGTGAAGGGCACGGTAGAGCGCCTGAAGGCGATGGTGGATGATTATCACCTCGGCCCCAGCACGGCCTGTATCGTCGATGCGGCCACCGAGCGGCGGATTCCGCACATTCGCCTGACGGATGGCAACTTGGTGCAATTGGGGCAGGGGGCGCTACAGCGGCGGATCTGGACGGCTGAAACCGATCGCACCAGTGCGATTGCCGAGAGCATCGCCAGCGACAAGGATCTGACCAAGCGTCTACTGCAGTCATGCGGCGTGCCAGTGCCCGAAGGGCAAATTGTCGCCAGCCCGGAAGCTGCCTGGGAGGCAGCGCAGGACATCGGCTTGCCGGTGGTGGTGAAGCCGACCGATGCCAATCATGGGCGCGGCGTGTCGTTGGATCTGAGCTGCGAAGCCGATGTGCAGGCCGCATTCAAGCTGGCTGACCGGCATGGCAGTGACGTCATCGTCGAGCGCTTTGTGCGGGGGGATGAGCATCGACTGCTGGTGGTGGGCAATCGCGTGGTGGCTGTGGCCAAGGGCGAGGCGGCCTGGGTGACGGGTGATGGCAGCGCCACCGTGGCACAGTTGATCGATACTCAACTGAATACCGACCCACGCCGGGGTTTGACGGAAGACTTCCCGCTGAATCGAATCATGGTCGATCAAGACGCGGTCATCCTGCGTGATCTGGAGCGCCAGGGATTGAAAGCTGATTCCGTACCGGCAGAGGGGCGTCGCGTATTGATTCAGCGCAATGGTAATGTCGCCAACGACGTGACCGACAATCTGCACCCTGATGTCGAAGCCATGGCGACATTGGCCGCCCGCGTGGTCGGGCTGGATATTGCAGGGGTGGATGTGGTGGCGGAAGACATAGGCCAGCCGTTGCACAAGCAAGGCGGCGCCATTGTGGAAGTCAACGCCGGGCCGGGTTTGCTGATGCATCTGAAACCTGCTCAGGGGGCGCCGCGCCCGGTGGGGCGTGCCATCGTTGATCACCTGTTCCCAGAAGGTGACAGTGGTCGCATCCCGACCGTCGGCATCTCCGGTAGCAAAGGCACCACGCTGATCGCCCGACTGGTGGCGCATCTGCAGCATCTGGCGGGGCGCCACGTTGGTTTGGCTTGTCGCGATGGCTTGTTCCTGGATCGCCGCCAGGTCGAATCCCGCGATTGTACGCACTGGGAGGCGGGCCAACGCCTGCTGATCAACCGGGTCGTCGAGGCGGCGGTGTTCGAGCACACGCCGGTAGGCATCCTGACGGAAGGCCTGCCCTATGATCGTTGTCAGGTAGGCATCGTGACTGACGTGACCGAGGATGGCTCATTGACCGGGTTCTATATCCACGAGCCAGAACAGGTCTACAACGTGCTGCGTACCCAGATCGATGTGGTCATGTCCGAGGGCGCGTCGGTATTGAATGCCAACGATGCCCTGGTGGCTGAAATGGCAGACCTGTCCGATGGCGAAGTGATCTTCTATGCCGAAGACCCAACCTTATTGCCAATCGTCGAGCATCTGGCCAATGGAGGGCGTGCGGTATTCCTGCGCGATCAGACCGTGATGCTGGCCAGTGGCAGCACCGAACAGGCGCTGGCGACACTCGATCTGTTCCCGCTGACCCGAGATGGCGCCACCACGCATATCGAAAGCGTGCTGGCCGCCGTGGCAGCGGCATGGGCCTTGGGGATCTCGCCAGACCTGATCTGCGCAGGGATCGAGAATTTTGAAGCGGGTACTGCTGATGCGGCAGTACGGGCACGTATCACGGCCAAATAAAATCGGCGGGCAGGTCAGCCCGCCACGACAGGAAGATTTTGCATGGAAGTTTCACGAATCCGCGCGCTGCGTGGCCCCAATTTGTGGAGCCGGCATACGGCGATCGAAGTCATTGTGACGTGTAACGAACAGGAACGCGATCTGGCCAGGGTGCCTGCATTCGAGCCCAGGCTACGCACCCGCTTTCCCGATATCGGCATTTTGCACCCGAGCAGTCATGACGAGCCGGTCTCCATGGCTCATGCGCTGGAGGCCTGCGTGCTGGGCCTGCAGGCTCAGGCCGGCTGCCCGGTGACATTCAGCCGCACAGCCCAGACGCTGGAAGCGGGCGTCTATCAAGTGGTGGTGGAATACACGGAAGAGGCGGTCGGGCGTTTGGCGTTGGAATGCGCTGAGGCGCTATGCCAGGCGGCAATCGACGACACCCCCTTCGATCTGGCGGAAGTGCTGGCACGCCTGCGAGAGCTTGATGAGGACATTCGTTTGGGGCCGAGTACCGGCTCCATCGTCAATGCCGCCGTGGCGCGGGGCATCCCTTTCCGGCGCCTCACTGAGGGTAGCCTGGTGCAGTTTGGTTGGGGCAGCCGTCAGCGCCGTATCCAGGCTGCCGAATTGGATGCCACCAGCGCCATTGCTGAATCAATTGCGCAGGACAAGGATCTCACCAAAAAGCTGTTGCGCGCCGCCGGTGTGCCCGTGCCCTCTGGCCGCCCCGCCAGCAGCGTGGAAGACGCCTTGGCAGCCATGGAGGAGATCAATGGCCCCGTGGTGGTCAAACCTCAGGATGGCAACCAGGGCAAGGGCGTGACGGTCAATGTCACTGATCAGGAGCAGTTGTTGAAGGCGTACGCTGCTGCCGCTGAAATCAGCGACGACGTGCTGGTCGAGAGCTATTTACCCGGCAGCGATTTCCGCCTGCTGGTGGTCGGCAAGCAGTTGGTGGCGGCGGCTCGTCGCGACCCGCCCCAGGTGACAGGCGATGGCACACACACGATCCGTGAGCTGGTCGATCAGGTCAACCGTGACCCACGGCGCGGCGATGGCCATGCGACCTCGCTCACCAAGATGCGCTTGGATGACATCGCGCTCAACCGGTTGGCGATGCAGGGTTTGACACCAGAATCGGTACCTGAAAAGGGCCAGCGGGTCGTGCTTCGGAACAATGCCAATCTCAGTACCGGTGGCTCGGCCACCGATGTGACCGACGATGTGCACCCGGAGGTGGCCGCACGGGCCATTGCCGCTGCACAGATGGTGGGGCTGGATATCTGTGGCGTCGATGTGGTCTGCGACACCATGCTGAAGCCACTGGAGGAGCAAGGTGGCGGCATCGTCGAGGTCAATGCCGCGCCGGGCTTGCGCATGCATATCAGCCCGTCATTTGGCAAAGGCCGCCAGGTGGGTGAGGCCATCATCGATAACCTGTTTGCCACAGGCGACGATGGACGGATTCCAGTCGTGGCCGTGACCGGCACCAATGGCAAGACCACCACTGTCCGCCTGATTGCACATTTGATTGCCACCAGCGGCCTGCGGGTGGGCATGACCAACACCGATGGCGTGTATGTCAATGGCCGACAGATCGACAGCGGTGACTGCAGCGGCCCGCGTAGTGCCCGCAATGTGTTGATGCACCCCGATGTGGATGCGGCAGTGTTTGAAACTGCGCGTGGCGGCATGCTGCGCGAGGGTTTGGCCTTTGATCGCAGCAAGGTGTCGGTGGTGACCAATATCGGTATGGGCGACCACCTGGGGCTCAATTACATCACCACTGTCGAAGACTTGGCCGTGCTGAAGCGTGTGATCGTGCAAAACGTGGCCAAGGATGGCATGGCGGTGTTGAATGCCGCTGATCCGATGGTGGTGCGTATGGCTGAAAACTGCCCTGGTGGCATCACCTTCTTCGCGGCAGACAAGCACAACCCCGTCATGGCAACGCATCGAGCCCAGGGCCACCGCGTGGTATATGTCGAGGACAACGCTGTGGTGGCGGCACAGGGCGAGCGCAAGTATCGAGTGGCATTGGATGAAATCCCAGTCACCCGGGGTGGCGTCATCACCTTCCAGGTCGAGAATGCCATGGCATCCGTTGCCGCTGCCTGGGCATTGAATCTGGATTGGGAGGTCATCCGCAAGGGTCTGGCCAGTTTCAACAACGATGCTGACAATGCCCCTGGTCGGTTCAATGTGTTTGACTACCGTGGTGCCACGGTGATCGCTGACTATGGCCACAATCCAGATGCCATGGAGGCCCTGGTCAAGGCTGTGGACGCGATGCCCGCCAAACGCCGCTCCGTTGTCATCAGTGGCGCGGGGGACCGGCGTGACGAAGACATTCGCCAGCAAACCCAGATCCTGGGCGCGGCATTTGACGACGTGATCCTGTATCAGGACGCCTGTCAGCGTGGGCGGGCGGATGGCGAAGTGCTGGCCTTGCTGCGCGAGGGTTTGGTCGGTGCTCAGCGCACTCAGCAGGTGGATGAGATCCGAGGGGAGTTTGTCGCCATCGATAGTGCGCTGGCACGCCTCCAGCCTGGCGATCTATGCCTGATCCTGGTCGATCAGGTGGAGGAAGCCTTGGCTCACATCGCACAGCGGGTGGCTGAGGGCTGACTCCAGCCTCGACCCATAACGGGCTTGGCGAAAAGGGAAGCATCATGCTTCCCTTTTTGTATAGGGCGACTCGGCTGACACGGCTTGCGGCTTCTCATAGCAGGTTGTGGGCAGAGTACACCGGCTTTGCATGGGCTGACGGTGGTGATCAAGCGCCATTCAACCCAGGAAGGCCACCACACTCGTTCAATTGCGCCTGCGCTTCGGCGTATACTGCGCGCGATTCATTTGATACACACGAAGGATGCATTGTGACCCAACCCTCAACTGTCAACCCGTGCCCCCGTTGCGGCCAACCTGGAGAGATGAAGAAATCAGGCTCGAACCGGTTCTGGGTGCAGTGTTCCAAATTTGGCAAGGATGGCAATTGCAAAGCCATCGCCACCATCTGCCCCAATAAAGCCGAGGCGGTGGCTGCCTGGAATAAGATGCGCTAGGCGCAGTTGCTACGTTGCCGACGGCGAGTCAGATATCGGGGTGAGCAGGGCGTGATGAACACTGTGTCGTGAGCTGACCAGTAGCTGATAACAAATCACGCTGGTGCTCGCTTCTATGCAGGTCTCATGGCATTGCGTCCAGAGATCGGTTCCAAGTTCGAGAGCTGATCTGCATGATGTGATATGCGACGAAGCCTGGGCAAAAAAGCTATTGTAAAAGGCGGATCACTTCATCGTATTTTGGGTCCCCTGTTTTACGTTTCATGCTGATTGCATAATCAACTGGAAGTCGTCCTATCGCGGAGCGGTGCCGCTTGTCCGCACCGAGCGCCAGCAACAGTTTGACACCTTCGACATCGCCATCCGATGCAGCTGAGAACAGCACTGTTTTACCTTCAACGCCCATCAGTGTGCTATCAGCTGGGCTTGGCACATTCAGATTGAGTCCTTTGGCGATGAACCGTTCAAATAGCTGCTGGCGCAAATGCGGGTCGCGAATGGCAAGCAGTTGATATGGCCAGCCATGATCATTTTTCAGTGACGCAGTGTCTGTTGTTGTCGGGCGGAAATAGGTGACCGTTGCCCGACAAAAGGGCTTGGCCCAGCTGCGGCCATCTGTTGCACATGATATGACCGACCAGACATCTGTACTCGATAGCCACCACCCGAATGTGCTGGCAAAAAGCACCAGCATGCCACCGATTGACCAACCATATATACGCCATCGTCTCGACCACATGAACTCAGCTCCACATCACCGGCACCACGGTATTCTTCGCGATGTGGAAAGGCGGCAGCTTGATGGCGGCCAACGACCCTTCCAGATATTCTCCCATTGTACTGGCATATAACTGGGCGATGCGACTGCGAACCGATTCATATATCGGTGTATCCTCCAAATCCTGCCCCTTAGTGTGCTTCCACCAATGCTTGCCAGCATTTTTGGCTAATTTCAAGCACAAGTCTTTGACATTTTTTGGAAGTTTTCGGCTGGTCAGGCTTTGGAATACGGCTTCAATATAACCCATTGCATACGTTGCATCGATGGCGGTGATCAGTAATTGCTGCGCAAAGCGACGCACATTGACGCTGATGGTCAGGCTTTGGATGCGAAGTGAAAGATTTGGCCAAAAGAAAGCCAAGATTTTTTTTTGTTTCTTGTTCGTTAAAGATTAATTCATTTTCTGGAATGTCAGGAAAAGTGATGGCAGAGTTCATGTAACATCGGCCTTTTTGGATTTATGTTGAATGGATATGTTATGTGGTGTGGTTTTATTGAGTCAACCAATTACGATGTGGGATATGTGTTGCTACATTTAACGATACCCAGAGCAAATGGGTGCCGTGCGAGCGTGCCGCATTCGCCCTCGCCAAGGCACCGCCATACCACAGCAGACCACTTTTGCTGAACTGGAATATCACGCAAGGAGCGCCAGACCCGGCGCGAGGGGCTCCTGGCGGAACGTCGAGCACCTAGGCCAGGCTGGTCATGTGATCCGGGCGATCAAGCAGTAGCTCGTGTATGCAAAGGTACGCTACCGCAGTTTGGTAATGCATGTGGTGCAGGTGGATATGTTGGCGGGCTGCAAACAACATACAGGTAGCAGTGATTTGATAATTCAAATGAAGCCTCTCTTTGCCAGGGTGTAGGCAGATAGCCCAGTCACGACTGGTTGAACAGGTTTTTCCGATTGTTTTGCCCAATGTTTCTGACCGTGGGTTTCTATAATCCAGACAGTTTCTACTTGATTTGATTTGGCGTGTTTGAAAAGGTTGTCTCTTCGAAGGGGCTGTCTCATGCGAATCAGAGAAGTGGTTTTTCTGGATGGATACTGTAGCCATCCGCCTGTCAGGCAGGATGCGAGCACAGCGGATCTGGAAGCGTTGTTGGCATCACCCATCCATGGCCAGGATTGCCAATGGATCGATTTGGAGGAGGCGGGAGAGGCCACCTTGCAGATTCTGGATATTCTGCTTGGTATGCCCGAGGGCAGCATGATGGCTTTTCATGGCGGGGAGGGCGGCGCATGCCGTTTTTTGCCCCATGCCGCGTTATTCCATACTAAACGGATGTTCTACCATTTCGAGACGGAGCGCTGCACGGGGCGGCCTTTGACAATCGTTTTTCTCGGGAATCGGTTGGTGAGTATTCATCCGATTACCCTGGCACGAACTGTCAATCATGTCTTCAATGCCAGCCAGGCAAGGGGCGATGAGATCTTTCAGCATGGCGTGGCGGCGCTGTTCAGCATTTTTCTGGATGAGCTGCTGGAAGACTACAAACCTGTTTTGGAAGATTGGCGCAATGAGTTGGATGCCTATGAGCGGGACTGCCTGAATGCAGTGAATGAATCGACCTTGGTGCAGATCCTACGTTTCAAGACCCTGGTGACGCAGTTGAGGCAGGCTATGAATGTGGTGTTCCGAGATCAGCGCCGCTTCTTGAATCATTGCCCGGAGCGCATCCTGTCAGGTATTAGCCGCGACAGGGCTTGTGAAGCCAATCAACGCTTCGAGCTGTTGTTGGATGAGATCGAATCGATCCGCCTGCATACTGCCTCCGCCTATCAGGTCTATGCTGCCGCGCAGAGTCTGGACATGACACGCGCTTCCAATCATTTGAACAAGGTGATGGAGCGCTTGGCGGTGGTGACCTCGATATTCATGCCGCTGACTTTCATTGTCGGGGTGTATGGCATGAATATTCCAGATATGCCCGAGGTGCATTTTCAAGGGTTTTATTATGTGATCTGGGCGGTGATGCTGGGCATCGCGGCAGGCCTGCTATGGTTCTTCCGCCGCAAGGGCTGGTTCTGACCACCGGACAGCCCGCGAGGCGGGCTGTCTGTGTCCTGGTTGAGCGCTATCGGGTGGGGCCTCAAGAGGCGTCATTGGCCAATACCTGCAGCTCGGTCAGCGCGGTATTCAGGAAGAGCATCGTGGCTGCGGTATTGGCGTGCTGCAGATCATTCAGGATTTCAGTAATATCGCTGCTGACGATATTCACCGCATTGCGTACAGGTAAGGTGGCATTGACGAGCACCTGGGTGTTCTGGGTCAGCTGCGACACTTGGTTGATGCTGTTGTTGAGCTGGTTGAGCTGTTGATTCAGGTCGTTCACCTTGCCCGAGTAATCATTCACATTGCTCTGTGCCTTGCCCAGCAGCACGCCCATGGCGATCAGGCCGGGGATGCCAGCCAGGCCCAGCAAGCCGAAATACTTCATCTTGGATTGGATCGACTGCAGCTCTGACTGGTAGGAGTCCAGTTGGGATTGCACTTGCACCTTTTGCGCGTTCAGATTGGCAGATTGCACGGCCAGCTGGCGATCTGCCTCCAACATTTGGTTGTAGAACGCTGTATTGGCCTGAGTGGTGGCCTCTACGGTTGGCAGCAGTTGTTGGAAGTTGGTCTGCACGCTGCTGATCAGTTGGCTGACTTGCTGTATCTGCTCGGGTGTGGGGTTGCCCTGCGCACTGGAAAGGATCTGTCTGGCCTTATTCAGTGTTGGGGTGGCTACCTCGATGGTGCCCAGCACATCTTGCTGCATGCGGATGATCTGCGGGCGGGTCTGGTCGAGAAACTGTTTGGCGGCAGTCTGTACGGATGCCACCTCCGGCGGTAGATTTTGATACGTGAGAATGGCCTGTGCCGCAATGGTGGTGGCATTCAGGCTTTGTGACATCGGGCCGTTCGGCATGATGGGCCTCCTGCTGGGCAATGGATGGTGACTGAACGGAAAGAATCTGGCTACCGCACCCCGCCTTATCGGTTGGGGTGCTGGGTCAGATCAGCGGAATCAAGCTGCTTGTTTGGTAGCCAGTGCAACCATGTAGTCGCCGATGTTGGTGCCCTGAGGTGCAACCAGGCTTTGTACGCCAGTCATCTGAGTCTTGATGATGGTGGTGTCTTGCAACACCTGCTGGATGGCCGAATTGGCTGCAGTCAGGAACAGGGTGCGCAGTGTGCCGGTGCTGATGATGCCCTTGTTGAGATCGTCCGCCAACGTACCCAGGTCGCCAGTCAGGAAGTTCCAGGCGTCGGTCATCTGCGAGGCGGCGGTGACGGCAGCGGCGGCTTGGCTTTGCAGGCTGCCGATGGCCCCGCTGATGCCGGTGACCAGGTTCACCTCGGCGGTCAAGGTGCTCTTTTGCTTGAGCAGCGTGGCTTTGGTGTCGTTGAGGTTTTTCAGGGTGATGGCAGAAGCCACCTCACCACCGATACCCGCCGCCACAATACCGATGCCGGCAATCACCAAGGGGGTGGAGGTACCGGCAGTGACGAAATCCGCCACGCCACCAACCGCAGTGAGGAAGACGCCACCGACGATCGCCAGCCCGCTCAATACAATCCCTGCAATGGCGCCATCGATTTTGGATTGGATGGTGCCCAGCTGATCGTCAATCGAGGCCAGCACGCCTTTGTCCCCGCCGACCACCGCATTCAGTGAGCTGACATAGGCGGCGAAAGAGCCGGCATCTTCTGTCAGGCGTTTGTGGAACATATTCAGATTGTTCACGACTGATTGTGATTGAACCTGATAGTTCTGTGATTGCTCTTTCAGCGCGGACAGGGTATCCAGCCACTGCTTCTCGGTCGCCCCGGGGGGCAAGACGGTTGCCACGGCCTGATGCAGGTTGAAGTAGTTCTGGATGTTGGTGATATTGGTGATGATCTGCGGTTGTACGGTGTCCAGATAGAAATTGGCGTGATCACGTGCGATATGCAGGCCCTGATTGATCTGCTGCTGGTTTTCCTTCAAATCGGGGAAGCCGCTGAAATCCACCTCTGGCTGTTGCAGCACACTATTACAATAGTTCTGCAGCACGATGCCTTGTGAAGTCTGGCCCTTATTGGCGCTGCTCATCTGCTGTGCGGCAAGGATGGTATTGTTAGCCATGGTTCAAATCTCCAAAGTGATGACAACGATCAAATGTGTGGCTGTATCAGCCTGTTTACAAACCAGTGGTGGGCTTACTGATTGATCATCATGAGCTTCATGGACTGCAGCTCACTGGCCAGAGCCGTCCAGGCGGGCACGGCAGCTTGCGCCTGGGCGCCGATCTCAGGTGCGCCTTGACGCACATCGTTGGCGTACTGAGCCAGGCCCGTCTGCACTTGCAGCAGCTCGATGCTGAGCCCATGGGCGCTGTTGGCAGCCAGCGGCAACATGCCGCCGAACAGTTCGGTCTGCACCGCAATGGCCTTGGCGATGGCCGTCAATTGGTTCACCTCCGCCAGTTGCTGATAGGCGCGGGCCAGCTTGGCATTGTTGGCATTCAGATCTTGCTCGGCTTGCGACAGCTGGCTGGCACCCTGGGTCGCCGCGCTGATGGCTTGTACCGCAAAAGCGTTGTCTGGCTTGGCAGCTGGCGCCGTGGGGGCGGGAGGTTTGGATGCGTCGGGCTTCACCCCGGCCTTGTCGGTCGGCAGCTGGGTGATCACGCCTACGATCAGGTTGGAAACGGCGCCACCGATTTGTTCGGCACCGGCAACGATATCGGCAATGTTCTTATTGATCGTGACTTTCAGCGCATCAATGGTGCCGACCAGTGCCTGCTCAGAGCCCGACAGGATTTTTTCCAGCTCAGTCAGTGTGGCTTGGTAGTCCTGAATGTATTGGGTGTAAGACTGATTGGCGACATAGGCCTTGGTTGCCAGCGTTTCGGCAATCACCTGCACATTCTGTGTCTCCTGAGACAGCCGGTTGAACACATCCCCTGCGGCATTCAACGCCAGTGGCGAAGCATTGGGCTGCGTCAAGGTCGGCATTTCCAGGCTGAACCCGGCATTGGCCAGGGCGCAAAGGTTGTAGCCGTTCGATAGCAGAAAGATGAAACCGTAATTGCCCTGGATCAGCTGCTGATAGAAATAAGTGGCCTGCGTCTGCGTGCGTCGCTGGTATTCGGCCACCTTGACAGCCAAGCCCGCATCGACGTTGACGACAGTCAACAATTGCTGTGTGCTGACTGCCTGGGCCAGCAATTGGCCTCTGACAAATTGATCGGTGGCAGTCAGGTAGTTAGCGAGCAGATTCCTTGGTCCGGCTGGGTTGCTAGGATTGTCAGATGGATTTGTGGGTGTGACGGGCATGTCAAACCTCCTTCAATGGGGTGTTGAATATGAGCCGTAATCCTCCCTGTTACTGTCTTGGCGTCATGGTCAAATAGTTCACGCTGTTTTTTAAAAGCGTTGCCTAATTTGTACTGATGCCATATATTTTCGATTTGTTTTTTATTCTTGAATTCGAATGTAATTGAATGTTGACTTGCTTTGATCAAGGTTGATTGAGTATTGGTCGAGATGGGTGACCAAGTTGATCTAGTGAATAGTGCAATGGTTTATGGGTTTTAGATGGTTGAGAGGCGGGCGTCAAATATTAATTTTGGATGAATTGATGATTTGATCCGTATTTCATTTTTTAATGAAATACGTGATTTTCTGTAAGCGGCATCGGAATTGATGATTTACTTAATTCGAATTAATGGTTGGTCGTGAAGGCGTATGACAGTCGATGATTGCCATCGGCAGCCTGCTCATACACGCCTACATCACATCCAAGCTGTAACCCCTGCTGGTGCAGTGGATGACCTTCGCCACGCTGTCCAGAGCTATGGCACAGTCTTATGTAGGGTTGGCACAAGGCCCCTCAAATCAGAGAGAGCCCGCCATCGACCACCAGCGTGTGGCCGATCACGTATTTGGCTTCGTCGGAGGATAGCCAGAATACGGCGTTGGCAATGTCCTGCGACGTTCCGAATCGACGAACGGGGATCGCCTGCTCGACCTCGCCTTTGGTGACCAGCCCGCCAGCCACCCTGGTCTCCCATCGAGGTGTCCAGATCACCCCTGGTGCGACTGAATTGACGCGGACTCCTTTCTCGATCGCCTCCAATGCGACTGATCGGGTCAGGCCCTCTATGCCATGCTTGGCAGCACTGTAAACAGCTGCACGGGGCGTGGGGCGTAAGCCGTTGACGGAGCTGATGTTGACGATTGCCCCTGCGCCATGCATCAGATTCAATTCATGCCGCATACACACCGCAGGTGCCCATAAATCGCTGAGCAGGGTGCTCAGTATGTTGTCGCTGGATAATGTCTCAAACGGCCCTTGTGAGGCGATTGGGGGTGAGGCATTGTTGACGGCAACATCCAGATGTCCATATGTGTCGGCAATGTATGCAAAAAGTGACGGAAGCGATTCCTGTTGGGCGAGGTCAATGCGCCGAAAGTCAACTGATGCGAGTGCGGGGTGATCCGCTATCAGTTGATGCCAATAGACATCATCTCTTGCGCAGGTGATGACCTTGTCGCCAGCATCGAGGAACCGCCTGACAATCGCCAATCCGATACCTTTACTACCGCCTGTGACCAATATTGTCCGCATGATTGGGCCTGGTGAGTGTTGATGAAAATATGGGTGGTTTCCCCGTTTTGATACCGTGCCATTGCCATGTTTGCATGGATACCACATTATGGATTTTGCAGCATTGTATGTTGCGACGTGGCCCTCTCCGCATGTTCGACCCAATGTCTGTTCGGGCGGGTCGATATTCGATCAGGCATCGATCAGAATGTAGGGGCATTCAACAGCGGCTGAGCCATTGCCATTGGCTTAAAAAAAAGCCTGCTTGACGCAGGCTGTATTCGGTGTAAAAGGGATGGCGGGTTGATCAGTCCGGACAGATGACCAATCCACTGTCGCCATCCACCTCGACTTCGGCACCGTCTTTCAGCAATTGCATGATGCCTGGAATATTGACCACCGCTGGGATGCCATATTCCCGCGCCACAATTGCACCGTGCGATACCATGCCCCCCGTTTCGGTGATCAGGGCGCTGGCACGTAGAAACAAGGGTGTCCAGGCGGGATCGGTGGATGGCGCGACCAGCACGTCACCTTGGGCCAGTCGATGGCCGTCGTCGGGGCTGTGCAGCAGCCTGACTTTGCCACCGGCGCGGCCCGCTGCAACGGCCAAACCTTGGTAGACAGTGCCATTGTTGGCTCGTCGCGATTGGGGTTGGGCATGGCGAGGGCGATCTTGCTCCAGGCAATCCGGCGCTGGCTGCATGTATTGCCATTGCTGTCGTTCAGCCCGATCTTGCACCAGGTTGGTCAACCCTTGGCCAGACCAAATGCCCTGCATCAGATGACCAAGGTCTTCCAGGCTGCAATGCAACACGTCCTCTGCCTGATGGATCAAGCCTCGCCGTTGCAGCCGCTTGCCTGCCTCCAGGGCGATGGTACGGGTGAGGCTCAGTATCCGGACCAATGTCGATTTGGATGCCTCGCGCTGCCTTGCCTCGATACCTGATTTGACCACCAGCCTCTTGATCATCGGATGTAGCCAGCGTGGCACCTGTTGTCGAATTGCCTGCCAGGCCAGTTCGCGCGCTTCATGTCGTCTGCCTGTCGGCAGGGGCGGGTGCTCGACCATGCCGAGTATGGTGATCAGCAGCCAGCTGGGGTCTTCCCGCCACCGAGGACGTTGGATATCCAGCTCATAGACGGCACGATGGCCAAACTCAGCGAGAAAATCTGTCAGTGCTTGTTTGAATGGTGAATTGTCAGGTAGCTGCCGCCAGGCGAAGGGGGCGGATTCCGCCTGCTTCAGACATCCGATCGCTTCGGGCTCCTGGCGGGCCAGCTCCGCCAGTCTGGCCAATTGGCGGCCATGTTCGGCACTGGTGATGTTGTCGTTGTCGATCAATAACGATTGGGCCAGCCTGGTGCCGTGGCCAGGCACTCGCCACTCCAGCAACCAATTCAACATCGTGTAGCTGCCCAGGCTGACGGCCAGCATCAGGTGTAGCGGATGCCAATGCAGATAGTCTCGGCAGATGCGCTGCAGCGCCTGGATCAGCGCCACATCGGAAACGGTCGCCCAGTCTGTTGCCTGGATACTGTCACAATAGGCGATGTATCCTCGATCAGCCTCATCACCACGGGTATGCAGCCGGGTACGCTGTTTGTTGAGCTTCAGGTTGTACCAGATCTGTCTGAGGCGCTGCTGCCAGCTGATGGGTGGGGGGGTGATTTCCGGTGCATGGCCACCGATGGCCTGATTGATCAGGCTGGGTTTAAAGGCGAAGTAGTGGAAGTATTCCCACTGCGTCAACGACAGGTTGAAATAGCCGCGCCCGTGATACCGTCGAACCCGACTGACCCCTTGCTGAAATGGCACCCCAGTTCGGCGTAGTGGGGTTTCCAGAATGACATGGATCGGGAATTGACTGATCGTCCAGGTCAGCATTGATTGTGGCATCGGCAGCACATCACGATAGTTACCATTCGACCAGCAGATCGGTTGATCGGCAATGGCCACGGCCTGGCATATGCGCTGGGTGGTCACGGGCCGGGCCTGGACGAAATGCAGCTGCTGGCCATCGTATACCCACTCGATATCCTGATGCTGGGCGCTGTCACCCAAGGCGTCGTAGATGCGCATGACAAACTGGGCCAGCTGGATGACCATGGTGTCGGGCAGACTGGCTTGATCGGCCTGGGCCGGGGCTGTGGTGGCGAGATGCGTTCCACCGCCCACCTGCGCTTGGGTGTGGGTGGTTTTATGCGCGATCCGGCGTTCGCTGATGACCCAATCCGGCCCACGTCGCTGGTGGTTGACGACGAATTCATCCGGTGGGGTCTGGCCATTCACCACGGATTCGCCCAAGCCAAAGTTGGCATTGATATAGATCTGGTCTTCTCGCCCGTTGCGTGGGTCGCAGGAAAATGCCACCCCAGCGGAGACAGCATCGACCATGCGCATGATCACCACCGCCAGCTTGGCTTCAGCCGCTGATTTACCCATCCGGTGCCGGTAGCTGATGGCCTGCTTCGTCCAGGCCGAGGCCCAGCACGTGCGGATGGCTTGCAAGACTGCTGCCACACCGGTCACATTCAGCGACGAGTGATGCACCCCCGCAAATGAGGCCAGCTCTGAATCTTCCGCCACCGCAGAGGAGCGCACTGCGCAGGCATGCGCCAGTAGATCGTGAGTGTGCAGAAAAGCATGGATGTCATCAGCCAATGCAGTGGGCAGCGGCAACGACATGAAGGCTTGATGGAGCGCCTCCAACAATGGATCGGGCGGGGTGGGGCCAGCCTGCTCTGCCTGGCTGAGCAGCGCGGCCAACGCCGGTGTTGCGATGAATGTCGCGTAAGCACCGGTCGTCAACACACCGCCGGGCGGCACATTGAAGCCATATCGAGCCAATCGTGACAGGTTCCAACCCTTTCCTCCAACGACCCCCACCCCAGCGGAAAAGCTGTCAGCCCAATTCAAAACAGTATGCATGATCATCCTTTGATGTTGGCCGCACCATCCAGAAACAGGTCGATGTGAGCCATCAACAACTGCCGGAGGTCGGCATCCTCGGTGTTCAGCCAGAACAGAATCGGGCTCAGCATCATCAGCTCCAGGCTGGCAACCAGCTGGGGCAGCGGCAGGGCATCAGTGATATCACCCTGCTGTTGGCCCTTTTCCAGCAGCAACCGGAGGTGTGCATCAAAGCCAGATCGTTGCGCGTGGCTGCCTTGCGGCTGGGGGGTAGACAGACGGAAGGCGATATAGCGGGCCACATAGGTGCGGTGGGCCGAGAACCAGTCCGCCAGATGGCTATACAGCTCACACAGCCGGCTGCGGCTGTCGGGCAGCGCGTCCAGCATCTGGCTGATCGGCTCGACCATGGCGGTATTTTCACGTCGGATGTAGCCCGCCAGAATCGCTTCCTTGACTGGGAAATACTTATATAGCGTGGCTTTGGCGACATCTGCCTCCGCTGCGATCCGCTCCATGGTGATTTCGTCGAATCCCTCTCGATCGAATAAGGCCATGGCGATGTCGATGATCAGGTCATGGGTTGCGACCTTCTTGCGTTCTCTGCGTCCCGGTTCCATCAGAAATAAGCTCGATAAAAACATACGTCGTATAATAATGAACGTCGTATTGTTTTTCAATAAGGAGCGAAAAAAAAGCCACGACAAGATGTCGTGGCGTAGCTCTGGTGAAGGTTGGCAGGCTATTTAGGCAGGCTGTTGAGCCACACATCCAGACCCAGGGCGTTCAGCTTGCAATCCATCATCAACCAATCATGCGCTTGTTGTTCACTGCCGGTAAAACCTTGCTGTTGCAGCCGATGCCATAACCACTGAAACAGCTTGCGGGTCAAGGTCTGTGGGCGGCTCGGCCCCTCTGCTTGAAAGGACAAGGCCAGATTGGTAAATGCATCCAGGCACTCGTGCAGCTCGCATTCCAGCGAGGCAACGTCCATCACCCGTCCGAAATGGCTCAAATAGACGGCATCGGGCCGCAAGGCAGCCAAACGCTCGATCGAGGCGTGCGCGGCCTCTGGGTCGAATTGCGGGGGCGTGGTGGTTGGGAAGATGAAGGCGCGTCCGCCACAATCCAGCGCGCGATAACTCAAGCCGAATGTGTCGCCGGTAAAGATCCCATTGCTACCCGTGTCGTGAATACAGTGGTGGTGGCGTGCGTGGCCGGGCGTATCCATGAAGGTCAAAGTGCGGCTGCCCAATTGCACGGTGTCGCCATCGTTCATGACCACCACCCGCTCGGCGGGAATCGGGCGCAGCTGGCCATAGCTGCGGGCCATCTCGGCCTCGCCATACACCTGGGTGGCGCTGGCGGTCAGAATCCGTGGGTCGATCATATGCCGCGCACCGCGCGGGTGAATCAAGACCTGAGCATTCGGCAGCTGTTGGATCAGGCTGCCCGCCCCGCCAGCATGGTCGAGGTGCACATGAGTCAGGATCAGGTATTGCACCGCATCGGGGGAAAGCTGATGCGCAGCCAATGCGGCCAGCAAGGCGGGCACCGAGTGGTTGGTGCCACAATCCACAAATGCGGCAGTCTTGCCTTCCACGATCAAATGCGAGGCGGCCAGACCGGTTCGCTGGTACTCGACATCGATGGCGCTGATGCCATGCTCGTAACGATAAATCTGATGATTCTGCATCCGCGCATTCTATCCAAGTTGCGGTATGTCAGGCGGAAAAATGTGGTTGAATCAAGACGATTTATGGTGCAGTGCAAAATGTAAAAATGAATTACCTTTTATAGCTCAGTGGCATTGTTGCATGGCAGCATACGTGATTGAATTGATGTATCTTATTGATATTGAATGATTGTTCTTGGTGTTTGGTCAGTCTATCAAACGATTGTTTGAAAAATACTTGCGGAAAGGCAAACTAACGCGTACTGTTAAATCAGCGCCCAGATCGGGCTGCAGGCTTGCACTTGCACAAACGTGGCAATGGTCGATGGCAAGCGCTGCGCTGGCTAGATTCCCTGTTTTGAACCGCACCGAATTTGATGGAGAGTGACTGAAATGGCTACCTACAAGGCGCCGTTGCGCGATATGCAGTTCGTTTTGCATGAATTGCTGGATGCTGAAAAGGTGTTGTCAACCCTTTCTGGCTATGAAGAAGTCTCAAAGGACGTGTTGGATCAATATCTGGAAGCCAGTGCTCAATTCTGTGAAAACGAAATTGCACCATTGAACCGGGCAGCGGACGAAGAAGGCTGCCATTGGGACAACGGCGTCGTCACGACGCCTAAAGGGTTCAAGGAAGCATACAAGCAATTCTGCGAGCTGGGCTTCCCCAGCCTCGACTGTGATCCGGCCTATGGTGGCCAAGGCATGCCCAAGACTTTGGGCTTCCCATCCATGGAAATGCTGGTTTCCGCCAATGTGGCCTGGTCGATGTATCCAGGCCTCTCACACGGTGCCTACAGCGCAATTCACGCACACGGCGAGCAGTGGATGAAGGACCTGTATCTACCGAAGATCGTGGATGGGACATGGTCTGGCACCATGTGTTTGACCGAACCCCACTGTGGTACTGACCTGGGCCTGTTGAAGAGCAAGGCAGAGGCGAATGGCGACGGCACTTTCAACATCACCGGCACCAAAATCTTCATCTCGGCGGGCGAGCATGATCTGACTGACAACATCGTGCACCTGGTGCTGGCCCGTCTGCCGGATTCCCCTAAGGACATCAAGGGCATTTCTCTGTTCCTGGTGCCGAAATTCATTCCAGATGCCAGTGGCAAGCCAGGCGTGCGTAATGGTGTGAGCTGTGGCTCGATCGAACATAAGATGGGTATCAAAGCCAATGCCACTGCGGTATTGAATTTCGATGGCGCCAAGGGATGGCTGGTGGGTGAGGTGAACAAGGGTATGGCCTGCATGTTCACCATGATGAATGCGGCCCGCCTGGGTTGCGGCATGCAAGGCCTGGGTCTGGGCGAATCCGCTTACCAGAACGCCGTGGCCTATGCCAAGGATCGCGTCCAGATGCGCTCGCTGTCTGGCACCAAGCGTGCTGATCTGCCGGCAGACCCGATCATTGTCCACCCGGATGTACGTCGTATGCTGTTGACAGGAAAGGCGTATACCGAAGCCGGTCGGGCATTCTCGACCTGGCTGGCCATGCAGCTCGACATTGAGGAGCGCTCGACCGACGAGGCAATCCGTCAGGATGCAGCCGATCTGGTCGCGCTGCTGACACCGATCGCCAAGGCATTCATGACCGACAATGGTTTCGTGGTAACCAACCAGGCGATGCAGGTATATGGCGGCCATGGTTTCATCCGCGAGTGGGGCATGGAGCAATACGTGCGTGACTGCCGTATCTCGCAAATTTATGAAGGCACCAACACCATTCAGGCGCTGGATCTGATCGGTCGCAAGGTGCTGCTGGATCAAGGTCAGAAGCTGCGTAAGTTCACCAAGATCGTGCATAAATTCTGCGAAGCCCAAGCGCAGGATGCGCAGATGAAGGAATTCGTCGAACCGCTGCAAAAGCTGATGAAAGATGTCGGCGATGTGACCATGCACATCGGCATGCAAGCCATGATGAACAAGGACGAGGCGGGTGCAGCTGCGGTTGATTACCTACGGCTGGTGGGTCATCTGGTGTTCGGCTATTTCTGGGCTTGGATGGTCAGTGTGGCATTGGGCAAGATGGAGAGTGGTGACAAGAAGTTCTATCAAGCCAAGGTTCATACCGCACGTTTCTATTTCCAGCGCCTGATGCCAGAAACCGCTGCGCTGCTGCAGACCTTGCGTTCGGGCAGCAAAAATCTGATGGATCTGGAAGAGGACAGCTTCATTTTCTGATCCGTTGCGCAGGTGATGTCCACCTGCATTGAAAGTGAATTACCTTCGATTGAGCCCGGCTTTGCGCCGGGCTTTTTTTATGCCTTCCTGGCACCTGGCCGCCTGGTCTGTCGGTGACACCATCTGGCATGGGGCCGCCCTGCTGCTGGATGCTCACATGGTGAAGGTAGCCATGTGCGGGAGCGGTCAACAGGGGGCTTCGACGTGGAATTTGAGGTAGAAAAGCGTCTATGCACGGTTTAACCTGAATAGATGCCCACCCTGTCACGTCTATCCTGCTTGTTCCTGTTATTCAACGGGCAATGCGCTGGGCTGGATTGCCGGCGGCGGTTTCGCGGTCTTTCGTCAATGTGTCCGGAGCAAATCTGTCATGGCTCATAGTAAATATCGGCTGGTTACCCGTAGCGACTTTGATGGCTTGGTTTGTGCGGTGTTGTTGAACGAGTTGGATATGATCGACGACATCTTGTTCGTGCACCCGAAAGACATGCAAGATGGCAAGGTCGATGTCACTGATCGGGATATCGTTACCAACTTGCCTTATGTTCCGCGTGCGCATCTGGTGTTCGATCATCACCACTCTGAGACCATCCGTAATACGGGGGAGCGGCCCAATCACATCATCGACGCCCATGCGCCCTCCGCTGCCCGCGTGGTTTACGAGCACTTTGGCGGCAAGGCGCGATTCCCCTCGGTGGGCGAGGACATGATGCTGGCTGTGGACAAGGCGGATTCGGCCCAATTTACACAAGATGAGATCCTGCACCCGAAAGACTGGGTGCTGCTGAATTATCTGATGGATGCGCGTACCGGCCTGGGGCGGTTTCGTGAGTTTCGAATCTCCAACTATGCGCTGATGATGGATCTGATCCAATACTGCCGTACTCACACCATCGAACAGATCTTGGCGCTGCCAGATGTGAAAGAACGCAGCCAGCTCTATTTCGACCACGAGCCGAAAGCCCGTGACCAGATCAGCCGTTGCAGCACCGTGTATCAAAACCTGGTGGTGTTGGATCTGCGTGACGAAGAAACCATCTATGCCACCAATCGTTTCCTGATCTATGCCATGTATCCTGCCTGCAATGTCTCGATCCACGTCATGTGGGGGCGTGAGAAGCAGAATACGGTTTTCGCGACAGGTGCCTCGATTGTCAATCGCAGCCCACATGTCAATATCGGTGAGTTGATGCTGGCCCATGGCGGGGGCGGGCATGCCAATGCCGGGACATGTCAGGTTGCCAATGATCAGGCAGAGGTCGTGCTGAAACAGTTGATCGAACACATCACCCGTGGTTGATCCAGTCGCCCGCAAGGTAGATGCCAAGCAGACTTACTTGCCGCCCTGTGCCGCATGACTCGGGTAGAATCGCGCCTTTTACCTGAAAGCACCGCATGAGTTTGGAACTGCAGATCACCGATCTGGTGGTGGGCGAGGGCAAGGAAGCCGTCAAAGGCGCGCTCATCACCACCCAGTATGTCGGCACGCTGGTGGATGGCACGGAATTCGATTCTTCCTACCGCCGAGGCAAACCTTTTCAATGTGTGATTGGCACGGGCCGTGTCATCAAGGGCTGGGATCAAGGGCTGATGGGTATGCGCGTAGGTGGCAAACGCAAGCTGTTCGTACCGGCTCACCTGGCCTATGGCGATCGTCAGGTTGGCGCACATATCCAGCCGAATTCGGACTTGATTTTCGAGATTGAATTGCTGGAGGTGTTGACACGGGATGAGTGAGCCATCGGCAGCGGCTTCAGCCGTCCTGCCACATCGAATCGACCTGTCGCACCTGTGGCGCTGTCCTGCGCCCCAGCTGCCGGGACAGGGTCGGGCGGGCTGTCCGCCATCCATCCTGCCCCCAGGTGTGGAGCCATGCGAGCCCAATCGGGGCTTCGGTAGAGCCGATGTAACCTGGGCACCATTTGGTGCCTAGGGTGCGACCAGGAGAACTGACTGATGACCGATCAGAAATCCAGCTGGGTCGAGCTGGCCAAATACCCGATTGCCGTGCTGTCGGTTTTTCTGGCCTTGGTCGGGGGGAAGTTCATCCTTGGCATTCCATTCGGTTCGGTATCTGAGATCAGCACCGATGGCGTGAAATTCACTCAGGACGCAAAAGGCGAGATTGCTGCCTTGAGCGCGCAGTTGAATGCGGCAACCAAATCCATCGAGGAAATCAAAAAACAGCTGCCCGCCCATACCATGTCGGCTGAATCCAAGTCGGAAATCTTCGAGGCCAGCCAGACCGTGTCCGATCAGACCGCACAAATTGCAACCATCAAGCCGGATGGAGGCGGCGGGAAGAGCGAACAGACTGGCTACATCTGGATCGGGGACTACAACAAAGCTGCGGCAAGCTGGCAACGCATGAAACTGGTCTCCCCGACCACCAATGCTCCCCTGGCGAATCCACCCACCACCATCGCACCGGGAACCGTATTTTCGGTGTCCGGCAATATGGTGCTGCGCGACGGCCTGCCTGCCAATGACATCCAGTATTACCAAGCTCGGCGTAGTCTGGGAGTCTTACCCGTGGGCACGCGCATCAAGGTCTTGTCCACGCCGGTTGGTGTGGATCGGGAGTTTGCCATCCAATACTGGGTTCAGGTGGCAATCCAGCCATAGCCTTGCTGCGCAAGGCAGATAGGGTCCGTCAACTTCGATAAAGTAGCGCATCCGCGCTTGAGTGGTGGTGATGAACGAGCACGCCGAGCCAAGGGGGGCTTGAGTTATCACCGCACGGTCATTTTGCAAGCAGGATGGAGGTTCAATAAACTAGCTGATAGTGTCATCAGCCACCTATCACAAAGACTCAATGGAAGGGAGCCGCACAACATGCCATCACACGTGGAGACGCTGATTGCGTTGGAGTGCTCTTTGCATGAACCGCAGATCCGCTGTAGCGCTGAGCGGCTGGGTGCGAGGTTGCACGAGCAATTTCGAGAGTTTGGTCGCTCGGGCGCGGTTTATAACCGCCTGTCGATTCTTGCACAAGTCGCCAATGCCGATGTGCAACCTACCATATGGGCTCAGGATTTTGCCTTGGAGACCTTATCCGATGATTTGGCGCTACTGACTTACCGCTCCGCTCACATCGATCAAAATGGTCAACTACATCGGCACACCAACCGCTCTTCACTGTGGCAATGGACTGACGACGGCTGGCAGATGCGATTTCATCAAGGCACACCAACTGAGGCGTTTGAAAAGAAGACCACTGAGATAGGTCCGCATTGTGTCAACGGCCTGACGTGATCTGTTCGAGCATACTTCCAAGCCTGCCAAGTGTTACGGCAATCAAACAAACCAAAGGGAAATTCTAAATTGGGGTATTGTCAGTCGTATTTTTTGATCACTGCAAAATGATATTGTCCGCAAGATAATTGTATGCCACCGCTATCCGTCGCAGATGGCGGGATTCCGGGTGGGTCAGCAGCCATAGCTCGGATTGGTAATCGGCCAGCGGTGCGGTGACTCGAATCACATCTGGGTATTTGTCGCCAAGAAAGATCGGCAGCAGCCCAATCCCCAGCCCTTCCCGGATCATTTCCAGCACCGATACGATACTGGACACCCGATATCGCGGTGTGACCTTTGGATAATGACGCTTGCGCCAGATGACCGAAGGGTGTTCCTGCAATGCGCCGTCTGTGCCTATCCAGCTCACTTGGCGGGTTTCCAGCTCCTGCAGGCTGATAGGGCCATAGGATCGGGGCACATACAGTGCACCATGGAGGATACCCAGCCGTTTGCCGACCAGATGTTGTGGTGGTCGTTGGGTGGCGCGAAGGGCAATATCCGCGTCGCGCTGCGCCAGGTTGGCCAGCTCGTTGCGGATATCCAGATCGAAATTGAGCAGCGGGTGGCTGGCCTGCAGTGAATGCAGGGCAGGGGCCAGCAAGCCGTGCAGAATCGAATCGGTGGTGGTGATGCTCACACTACCGGATACCTCCGCAGGCGCGGCTTGGATATTCGACCTGGCTGCCGCCAGGGCGGTCTCGATTTCTTCTGCGTGGCGAGCAAGCTGCAATGCCTGCTCCGTTGGCAGATAACCGGTTCTGGAACGTTGAAACAAGGTTTGCCCCAACCCGCGCTCCATTTTTTGTAGGGATCGGAACACAGTCGAGGCATCGATATCGAGCCGACTGCCAGCGTTGGCCAGCGTGCGGCCCCGCACCAATGCAAGCACGATTTCCAGATCTGAGGGGGAGAGGTTGTATTGCATTTTTGCAATGTCTGATTGCGAAATTGGCTATGTGAATTGCAATTCGGAAAAATTATAGTGACCAGATCGGGCAGCTGACAAGGTATTCCGGGGTCAGTCTGGCTTGTTTCCACTCATCACATCTGGAGTCACAACATCATGAAGCTCTACTATTCGCCAGCAGCTTGCTCTTTGGCTGTCCACATCTTGTTCCATGAACTGGGCGTGGCATTTGAGGCGGTACAGGTCGATCTGACGCGGCACACAATGCGGGATGGCGGGGATTTCTACGCGATTTCGCCACGCGGTTATGTCCCGGTGTTGGAGCTGGATGACGGAACACGTTACACCGAGGGTGTTGCCTTGTTGCAGTATGTTGCCGATCTGGACCCGCAGCAGGCGTTGATCGGCCCGATCGGTAGCCGACGCAGGCTGGAGGTGACCCAGTGGCTGGCATTTGTCAGCACTGAGCTGCACAAGTCGTTCTCACCGTGTTTGTGGGATAAGACAACGGCCAGCTCGACACAGGCCGCGGTCATGAAAAAGCTGGCCGCCCGGTTTGGTGAGCTGGATCAGCGACTGGCCACGCAGGATTATCTGGCGGAGGCGTTCAGTGTGGCCGATATCTATGCATTCACGATCTTGAATTGGACCGCGTTCCTCTCGATTCCGCTCGACAGCTACCCACACCTGCAGCGCTATCTACAGCGAGTGTCCCAGCGCCCTGCCGCGCTGGCGGCACTCAAGGCAGAGGGCTTGCTCAAATGACGGAACCGATCGTGTTGATTTCACATCCACTGTGCCCCTATGTGCAACGTGCTGCCATCGTGTTGGCGGAAAAGAACATACCTTTCGAACGGCGGGATGTCGATCTGGCAAACAAGCCCGCCTGGTTCCTTGCAGTCTCTCCGCTGGGTAAAACGCCGGTTTTGTTGGCCGAGGGAGAAGTCATCTTTGAATCTGCGGTGATCTGTGAGTACCTGGACGATATGTATCAACCGAAGCTGCACCCGGCGGCGCCGATTGCAAGAGCCAAGCATCGTGCCTGGATGGAGTTCGGATCTGCTGTATTGAACCTGATTGCCGGGTTCTACTCCGCACCAAATGAAGCCTTGTACATGGCCAAGGCACAGGAAATCCGCCACCGTTTCGAGCAACTGGAAGCCCATGTCGGTGATGGCGAGTGCTTTGATGGGGCATTTAGCATGGTGGATGCAGTGTTTGCACCGATCTTCCGCTACTTTGATGTACTGGATGAGGTGGCCGGGGTCGAATTCTGGGCTGGTTTACCCAGATTGCAGCGTTGGCGCCAAGCGTTGAACCAGCGGACATCTGTCCAGCAGGCGGTGAGCCCAGACTATCAGCACCATTTGCGCGCCTTTTTGCTGGCGCGAGACAGCGAATTAGGCCGACGGATGCATTCCAATAGGCGGGCCGTCGGTCAAGTGAATGAGTGATCTGAAGTCGTGCTTCCCCTTACCGGTGGGGCCTGTTGTGTTGATAGATGGCCCCGCTTGCAGATCCAGCACCGGATAGGCTGGCGCCGATGGTCAAGTCATTACTTCACCGCATAAAGCGTCAGTTATCATGTGATCTCCGTGTCAGGTATGGGGGGGGCATGACGGATGATCATGTGAGCCAGCAAGGCTTGGGTTTCAGCTATCACGCCAGGAAAAATGGCGAGGTTGAGGTGCGGCGTCAGGGTAAGGTGGTGTCCCTGCTTCGCGGGCGTGATGCAGCGGCGTTTCTGGCCAAGGTGGAAGCGGGTGATGAGGCTGCTGCACAGCAACTGCTGGCGCGCATCACCGGCAACTACCGACGTGGCAATGAGCGTCTGGCCAGTCATCATGCCAGAAACCGGCCTTGAAGTAGCCGATGTATATTTTGTTCATCATGGCCAGCGCGGTCTTTGTAGAAAGCGGCCTGGGGCGGCATTGCCCGTGACGGCCAGGTGAGGGTGATTGTCGAAATCAGGCGATCAAAGGCTGGCGTTGGCCAATAAAAAACGGCACGTTGTCAGACGTGCCGTTTTGACTTGCAGCCTGCTGTTTACATGCGTGCGATCATGGCGTCGCCGAATGCCGAGCAGCTGACTTCCTGTGCGCCGTCCATCAGGCGGGCGAAGTCGTAGGTGACAACCTTATCGGAAATGGCAGCTTCCATCGACTTGATCACCAGATCAGCGGCTTCACGCCAGCCCAGGTGACGCAGCATCATTTCTGCAGACAGGATCAGTGAGCCAGGATTGACCTTGTCCTGACCTGCGTACTTCGGTGCCGTGCCGTGAGTGGCTTCGAAGCAGGCATATTGGTCGGAGATGTTGGCACCAGGGGCGATCCCGATACCGCCTACTTGCGCAGCCAGCGCGTCGGAGATGTAATCGCCATTCAGGTTGGTGGTGGCGATGACATCGTACTCGGCGGGGCGCAGCAGGATCTGTTGCAGGAACGCATCAGCAATCGCGTCTTTGACGATGATCTCGCGGCCTGTCTTCGGGTTCTTGAATTTGCACCATGGGCCGCCATCCAGCAGCTCAGCGCCGAATTCGTTCTTGGCCAATGCATACGCCCAATCACGGAAGCCACCTTCGGTGAACTTCATGATGTTGCCCTTGTGGACAATAGTCACGCTCTTGCGGTCATTGTCGATGGCGTACTGGATGGCTGCACGGACCAAGCGCTCGGTACCCTGCTTGGAAACGGGCTTGATACCGATGCCAGATGTCTCGGGGAAGCGGATCTTCTTCACGCCCATTTCGGTCTGCAGGAAGTTGATCACTTTCTTCACCTGCTCAGACTCGGCTTGCCACTCGATGCCAGCGTAGATGTCCTCGGTGTTTTCGCGGAAGATCACCATGTCGGTCAGCTCAGGCTGCTTCAGCGGGGAGGGCACGCCCTTGAAGTAACGCACTGGGCGCACGCACTGGTACAGATCCAGCTCTTGGCGCAATGCGACGTTCAATGAACGGATGCCACCGCCGACGGGCGTGGTCATCGGGCCTTTGATCGACACGGAGTATTGCTTCAGCGCATCGAAGGTTTCCTTGGGCAGCCACTCATCCGGGCCATAGATGCGGGTGGATTTTTCGCCGGCGAAGACTTCCATCCAGTGGATCTTCTTCTTGCCGCCATAGGCTTTTTCAACAGCCGCATCGATCACTTTGATCATGACCGGGGTGATGTCCACGCCAATACCATCGCCTTCGATGAAAGGGATGATGGGATTGTCGGGAATCGCTTGGCCCGGAACGATTTGTGCACCGCCTTGCGGTACCTTGATATGGGAAGTCGTCATGCCTGCTCCATCTTATCGTGATGTTGAGGGGTTGAGTAATGCTGTCGAGTGACGAGACGGCGTGTTGGGGCCGTAGAGAAATCCACAGGGGTGATACGGCTTGGCACCGTCAAGCTGCAGCGGTAGACTGGGCAGGTGTCGCTCGACATTTGTTTCGGTTTATAGACCGTCAAAGCTGGAAGGGGTAGGCAAACTGACAGTCATCCTGCGCTGGCCTGCCCACAATGTCGTGGTGGAGCAAGACTGCCCCAGGCGTTGTATTGCGTTTGGTTGAATTACTGCCCGCTGCGCACAACCCTGTTATTATCAAGCAACTGCTTGAAACATGCCATTAGTAAATGCCCGAGTTGATTTTACTCAATAAGCCCTATGGGGTGATCTGCCAGTTCTCTGCCCATGAGACGCATCCATCATTGTCTTCGTTGATCGACCTGCCGGGGGTGTACCCTGCCGGGCGGCTCGATACCGATAGCGAGGGGTTGCTGTTGTTGACCGCTGATGGACAGTTGCAGGCGCAGATCGCTGATCCTAAACATAAATTGCCGAAGACCTATTGGGTGCAGGTGGAAGGGGAGCCGACGGACGAGGCGTTGATGCAGTTGCGTCAAGGTGTCGATCTGGGGGATTTCACGACCTTGCCGGCAGAGGTCCGACGTATGGCCCCGCCAGAGCTGTGGCCGCGTAATCCGCCGATCCGAGTTCGTAAGAGTGTGCCGGATAGCTGGCTGGAGCTGGTCATCCGGGAGGGAAAAAACCGGCAGGTCCGCCGCATGACGGCCAAGGTCGGGTTCCCGACGCTGCGTCTGGTGCGTACCCGTATCGGCCCATATGAATTGACTGGCCTGGCCCCTGGTGAGTGGCGCAGGGTGGTCGTTCCACCTGTGGCTCGGTCTGGTGCTGGGCAGGATGGGCGACGGCCCCGGCCTAATGCCAGGCGGCCCGTTCAGGCTGGGCAGCGGCGGATCAAGCCTCGTTGAAGATTGTAGAGCAGGTGTCTGGCGCTGAGAGGCGGTTTTTGCGTGAGCTATGAAGCTGTGTCAACCGCGCTGACGATATGTGTCGATTCCAAACAGATAGGGTCTACCATGGATCACAACCCCCAAGCATCTTATTCCGTCATGGATACGCCCAACACCGTCCACCCGATCGCCCGCCGCATCGCCAATGCGCTGGTCGAAGGCTTTGATCGCCACTACCTGTTGTTCCGGCAGTGTTCGCTTGCGGCCAAGCAGCGTTTTGAGGCAGGGGACTGGCAAGCGGTGCAGCGTGCCGCCAAGGAGCGTATCCAGTATTACGATGATCGGGTGCAGGAGTGTGTCGAGCGGCTGCATCGGGAATTCAGGGCCGATAGCCTGGGGGAGGGGATCTGGCAGCAGGTGAAGTTCCACTTTGTGTCCTTGTTGATCAATCACAAGCAGCCGGAGTGCGCTGAGACTTTTTTCAACTCGGTATGCTGCCGGATTCTGCATCGCGACTACTTCAACAATGACTTCATCTTTGTCCGCCCGACCATCTCGACGGAACATATCGAGTCCGATCCGCCGACCTATCGTAGCTATTATCCTGGGCGGCTGGGCTTGCACAAAACCATTCGCCAGATCGTGCAGGATTTCGACTGGCAGACGCCTTTTGCCGACATGCAGCGTGACATCGGCTATGTGGTGAAGGCGCTGAAGGAGCATCTGGAAGCGTGGCCGGATGTGGAGCCCAATTATCAGATCCAGGTGCTGTATTCGCCGTTCTATCGCAATAAGGCGGCATATGTGATCGGTAAGGCGGTCAATGGCAACCAGGAGTATCCATTCTGCGTGCCGGTGCTGCATGATGAACAGGGCCGGTTGTATATGGACACCCTCTTGCTGGATGCCCGTCGCATTGGTGTGTTGTTCAGCTTTTCGCGCGCCTATTTCATGGTGGACATGGAGGTGCCGAGCGGGTATGTCCAGTTCCTGCGATCCTTGCTGCCCACCAAATCCCGAGCGGAGCTGTACACCATGCTGGGCTTGCAGAAGCAGGGCAAGACCATGTTCTATCGTGATTTCATGCATCACCTACGGCACTCTCGCGATGATCTGATCATCGCACCTGGTATCAAGGGTTTGGTGATGTTGGTGTTCACCTTGCCGTCCTACCCCTATGTGTTCAAGGTGATCAAGGACTACATCGCACCACCCAAAGAGGTCACCAAGGAGATTGTCGAAGCCAAATACCAATTGGTGAAGCAGCATGATCGGGTCGGGCGCATGGCGGATACGCTGGAGTTCTCGAATGTGGCGTTTCCGCGAAACCGCTTTACGCAAGAGCTGTTGGATGAATTCCGCAAGATGGCGCCCTCGCTGCTGGAGGAAAAGGAGGGCACCATTGTGATCCGCCATTTGTATATCGAGCGCCGTCTGACCCCGCTGAACCTATATCTGGAGCGGGGCTCGGCTGAGCAGATCGAGCATGGTGTCCGTGAATACGGCAATGCGATCAAGGAGCTGGCCTCGGCCAATATCTTCCCTGGCGATATGTTGTTCAAGAACTTTGGGGTGACGCGTTACGGTCGGGTGATCTTCTATGACTATGATGAGATCGAGTACATGACCGACTGCAACTTCCGTAAAGTACCGCCCGCGCCCACACCTGAGTATGAAATGGCCAGCGAGCCCTGGTACCCGATTGCACGAAATGATGTGTTCCCAGAGGAGTTCGGTGCCTTTCTGCTGGGTGCGACAGGTGTGCGGCAGGTGTTCATGCGACATCACGCCGACTTGTTCAAGGCAGAGTTGTGGCAGACCAAACAGGCGCGGATCAAGGCGGGCTATATTGAGGACTTCTATCCCTACCCTGAGACATTGCGTTTTGGCAAACGATGGTCTGAGTCATCGGGTGACGAGGCTTAGGCTAAGTTGGCGCTGTTCCAGGCGTTATGGGCGGAGCACATTGCTCATCAAGGCTGATAGGCGTTTGGCTGATCCACAGCTCAGCGTCCAGCCCAGCGTGCCATGGCCTGTGTTCAGAAACAGGTTGGATAGACGGCTTGGGCCGATGAAGGGAACGTTGTGTGGCGTTGCGGGACGCAGTCCTGTCCAATGGACAATATCGCGGGTGCCCTGCAGTGCGGGAAACAGCTGCAGGGTGCGTTGCTCCAAGGCCTGCAATCGGACAGCATTCAGTTGTTGATCATAGCCATTCAGCTCTGCGGTGCCCGCCACACGTAATCGATCACCTAGTCTGGAAAACACCAACTTGCGGGATTCATCGGTCAGGCTGACGGTAGGGGCCGCCGGGTTGTCCCCGACCGGCAGTGTGATGGAATAGCCTTTGACTGGATAAATCGGTAGCCGAATGCCCAATGGCTTGAGCAGCAGCGGGCTGTAGCTGCCGAGTGCAACCACATAGGCATCTGCCGTGAGCAACAGGGTTTGCCCGCCATGTTGAACCTCAACGCCAGTCAGTCGGCTGTGGTGCTGGTGCAGCTTGGTGATGTGATGATCCAACAACCATCGTACCCCCGCCGCTTGTGCGTGCTCAGCGAGGTGTTGTGTGAATTGGTGTGCGTCGCCGGATTCGTCCTCGGTCGTGTACACCGCACCCAATATCCTGTCGGCGCAAGCGGCAAGTGCAGGCTCAAGTGCAACCGCCTCCGCAGGGCCTAGCACACGGCGCTGGCAGCCTAGCTCCGCCATCCAATCAATCGTTTTCAGGGCCGCCTGGTATTCCCGCTTTTCCTCAAAGAAAGCCAGGATTCCTCTGGTTTGTTGGCAATATGCCAAGCCGAGTGATCGCCTGAGATGACCTAGCTCGGTTCGGCTTTCCAGCCCAAGTCTGACCAGCTCGCGGGCGTGTCGATGGGATCGCCCCGGCCAGCATTCCAGCAAGAAACGAATGCCCCAGCGCCATTGGGCGGCGTCGGCTCTCAATCTGAACAAGAGTGGCGCGTCTTCGTGGCCTAGCCATTTGATGATTTTTCTTGGCGCATCCGGGTTGGCCCAGGGCTCCGCTTGCCCGACAGAGATCTGCCCACCATTGGCAAAACTGGTCTCCATACCAGCTGCAGGCTGCCGATCGACAATGGTGACGTCGAACCCCGCCTGTTTGAGAAACCAAGCAGTGGTCGTGCCCACCACCCCTGCGCCCAATACCATCACATGCATGGGTGTGCCCTCGTGAAATTGTCTGGTGCCACCAGGGAAAGGCGGATCAGATGCGGGCAGTGTGGGTGAGCAGGATGGCCATCGCCTGCCTCGACGGGTTGGGTATCAATAATCATCAAGCACCCTGTTGGGCTGGCCATATTGTTGACCATGGCGTGCACCTGGCGGACATGCAGCATTGATAGAGCGGCATGATGCGTTGGTGGATACGGTTTGGGATTCATCATATGAATATGGTGCGTGGGCTGATCTACCTGGTGTGATGGCGAGTTGGAATGACTCACCATCACGATGGTTCCGACTGGATCTGACCACGCCAATTGGCTGGTGCCGGCCAGATCAGTGATCGATCATACCCCCATGCTTCAGCGTGAACGATGCGTTGGCGCCACCATGGCCTACACGATTTGTTCCAGCTCCGACTGTAACTCAAGCCAGGTTTCTTCCAGCAGGCTAAGTTGGGTGCTGAGTTCAGCTTGTTTCAACAGAGCTGCTTTCAAAGCCTCTTTCTGGTTGGGCTCATAGAGCGTGCCAGACGCCAATTCCTCATCCAGTGCGGCCTTGGCGGACTGCACCTTTTCCATTTCACCTTCCACTTTTTTCAGCTTGGACTCGATGGGCTTGCGTAGCGCAGACAGCCGATTGCGTTCCTCGGCCTCGGCGCGCTTTTGCATTTTCCGGTCAACAACCTGATTGCTGGCGGAAGGCTGCGCGGCTTCAGCACTGGCCTGTTGCTGGCGATAATCACGATAATCATCCAGATCACCATCAAACACAGATACCTGACCATTTTCGATGAGTAGGAAACTATCGGTAGTTGCACGTAGCAGGTGCCGGTCATGAGACACTAGAATCAATGTGCCTTCAAAATCCTGTAACGCCAACGTCAGCGCCTGGCGCATCTCAAGATCCAAATGGTTGGTGGGTTCATCCAACAGTAATAGGTTAGGCCGCTGCCAGATGATCAAGGCCAAAGCCAGACGCGACTTTTCGCCGCCAGAGAAAGGAGCCACTGGTGACAATGCCATATCGCCACGGAAGTCGAACCCCCCCAGATAGGCGCGCAGCTCGCTTTCCTTGGCTTGTGGATCAAGTCGCTGCATATGCTGTAATGGGCTCTCATCGGGTCGAAGCTGCTCCAGCTGGTGCTGTGCAAAATAGCCGATTTTCAGTCCCTTGCCCTCAGTGCGTTCACCACCCAGCGGGCTGGATTCACCAGACAACAACTTGATCAGCGTCGATTTACCCGCGCCGTTGACACCAAGTAAGCCCAGGCGACTGCCCGCCATCAACGTCAGATTGATGTTTCGCAAAACCACCTTATCAACATAACCTGCATCGGCTTGCTCGATGCGTAGTAACGGATTGGGGCTGGATTCGGGTGTCCTGAAGCCGAATTCAAAAGGTGAATCGACATGCGCTGCAGCAATCCGCTCCATGCGCTCCAATGCTTTCACCCTACTCTGTGCTTGTTTGGCCTTGGTGGCCTTGGCCTTGAAGCGATCAATGAAAGACTGTAGATGCGCGATCTCACGTTGTTGACGGCTGAATGCCGACTGTTGTTGAGCAAGCTTTTCAGCCTTTTGCTTCTCAAACGCCTCGTAATTGCCGGTATAGAGCGTAATCTGTCTATTATCGACATGCGCAATGGTGCCAACCGTGGCGTCCAGAAAGTCACGGTCGTGAGAGATCAGTAGCAGCGTACCTGGATAACTCCGCAGCCAACTTTCCAGCCACATGACCGTTTCCAGATCCAAATGGTTGGTGGGTTCATCAAGCAATAGCAGATCAGAACGGCACATCAGGGCCTGCGCCAGATTCAGCCGCATCCGCCATCCGCCGGAAAAGGCAGAGACAGGCGTCTGCATCTGACCGTTATCAAATCCCAGCCCCGCCAGCAGCTTCGATGCACGCGCTGTGGCCGAATAACCATCGGCATGCTCGATCTGCGCATGGAGCTCCGCTATCCGATGGCCATCATGCGCCGCTTCAGCCTCCGGCAGATCCGCCTGTAATTGTCGAAGCTCACCATCACCATCAATGACATATTCAAGAGCAGGCGTTAGAAGAGCGGGCGTCTCCTGTGCGACATGGGCGATTGACAGCCGTGGCGGCATATCAATATCACCCGCGTCCGCGTGAAGTTCATCACGAAGCAGGCCGAACAAGGTGGACTTCCCCGCGCCATTCGCCCCCACCACACCAATCTTCTGCCCAGCGTGAATGGTCAGATTGACCTGCTCAAATATCGGTTTCAGCCCGCGTTGCAGGCTTAAGTTGCGTAAAGTAATCATGGCCGCGAGTTTAACCGCTCGGGGAAATCTGCGCACGCAGTATGCCAGCCAGTAGCATGTTCATATCCAATGTACTCTGCCTGGATGGGCGAATGTGGTGATGCATACGAATTTTCAATTGTGTAAAAACAGCGTGTTATGAATTTTCTTTCAAGAATCTGCAATGAGTAGTTGACGGCCAGTGGGTGAGTGAGTATAGTTCGGCCTCTCTCGCAGCGACACAGCGGAACGGAAGATAGTTTAGCTGCTG